>NZ_JAELTZ010000013.1:0-101274 GCF_016429115.1 Aquitalea sp. ASV15
CAGCTGCTGGCAGCCGATCTGGTACTCAATGGCAATCAGCCGGCACCGGCAGCCATTCGCCAGGAGGCGCAGCGGCGCGGGCTGCAGCTGGCCGACAATATCAGTTTCCCTTCCATGGTGTTTGCCCAGGGCCAGGCTACGCTGGCCACCTACAAGGCGGTCAGCAACCGTTATCCGCTGCGCGGTGAAATGACCGTGCGCGGTGCGGACGGGCAGCCAAGCACGGGTGTGCTGCATCCGGCTGCCGGCACCGCCTGGGCCGATGCCCGCCTGCTGCGCAAGCTGGGGCTGAAGCTGGGTGATCGCATCAGCGTCGGCAATAGCTCGCTGCTGCTCAGCGGCGAAATCCTGCGCGAGCCGGACGGGGCCATGGACCTGTACAACTTCGTGCCGCGGCTGATGTTCAACAGTGCCGACCTGGCCGCCACCGGCCTGATCCAGGAAGGCAGCCGCGCCCGCTGGCGGCTGATGCTGGCCGGAGACGACCGGCAGATCAGCGCCTTTCGCCAGTGGCTGGGCCAGCATCTGCCTGCCGGCAGCCGGCTGGAGAATGTGGAAGAAGCGCGCCCGGAAATCCGCACCGCGCTGGAGCGGGCACGCCGTTTCCTCGGCCTCACCGCCATGCTGACCGTGGCACTGGCCGCCGCCGCCGTGGCGCTGGCGGTACGGCGCTATCTGGCGCGGCACTGGCAGCCGGTGGCGGTATTGCGCTGCATGGGGCTGACCTCGTCCGAGGTCTTGGGGCTGTTTGTCTGCCTGTTCCTGCTGCTGGGGCTGCTGAGTGGTGCACTGGGGGCGCTGGCCGGCTACGTCGTGCAGCTGGGGCTGATGCAGCTGAGCAGCCGTTTTGTCGGCGAAGTCCTGCCCGACCCCGGCTGGCATAGCTGGCTGCTGGGACCGGCCGCCTCGCTGCTGTTGCTGGCCGGCCTGGCCTTGCCGCCGCTGCTGGCCATCCGCAATGTCTCGCCGCTGGCGGTACTGCGCAACGATGTGGTGCTGGTGCGCAGCAATCTGCTGGCACCGCTGGCGGCGCTGCTGGCCTTGCTGGCGCTGGCTGCCTGGCAAATGGACGATGTCAGCCTGGCGGCCTGGCTGCTGGCCGGCATGACCGCCTTTTTCGCCGTGGTGGCGCTGCTGGCCTGGGGCATGTTGTGGCTGCTGCGGCGGCTGCCGGCCGCGCCGCGCACCGGCTGGCGCTATGGTGTGGCCAATCTGGCGCGCCGCCCCTGGCTGGCCATCGTGCAGATCGTGGCACTGGCGGTGGGCATCATGGCCCTGCTGACGCTGACCGTGGTGCGCGACGACCTGATCTCTGCCTGGCAGCACAGCATTCCGCCGGATGCCCCCAACAAGTTCGTCATCAATATCCAGCAGAATCAGCGGGCGGCATTGCGCGAGCGCTTTGCCGTGGCCGGGCTGCAGCAGCCTGAGCTGTCACCGATGATTCGCGGCCGGCTGATTGCCATCAACGACAAGCCGCTGCGCCCCTCCGCCCTGGCCGACGAGCGCGCCCGGCGGCTGGCCGAACGCGAGTTCAACCTGTCGTGGCGGGATGATCTGCCACAGGGCAACCGGCTGGTGGCCGGCAGCTGGTGGCAGGGCAAGGCCAAGCCGCAGTTTTCGGTGGAGCAGGGGCTGGCCGGCACGCTGGGCATCCGGCTGGGCGACACGCTGGCCTTTGATATTGGCGGCAGCACCTATCGTGCCCGCGTCACCAGCCTGCGCGCCGTGGCCTGGGACAGCTTCCGGGTGAATTTCTTTGTGCTGGCACCGCCTTCGCTATTGCAGCAGCAGCCCGCAAGCTGGATCAGCAGTTTCCGGCTGGAAGGCGCACAGGAAGAATTTGCCAACCGGCTGGTGGCGGCCTTCCCCAATATCACCATTATCGACGTTAGCGCTATTCTGGACGAGGTGCGCGCCATGGTGGACAAGCTCACCCGCGCCATCGAGGCCATGTTCGTGCTGGCGCTGGCTGCCGGTGTGCTGGTGTTGTGGGCGGCGCTGGCCGCCACCCGTGACGAGCGGCTGTCCGATATCGCAGTGATGCGTGCCTTGGGGGCCTCGCGCGCGCAGCTGCGCGCCGTGGTGCTGGCCGAGCTGGCCTGGCTGGGCGCGTTTACCGGCTTGCTGGCGGCGCTGGGCGCCATGGGCATTGGCGGCATTGCTGCCGGCAAGCTGTTCAATCTGCCCTGGAGTGTCAATTTCTACTTGCTGCCCATCGGCATGGCTTGCGGTGTGGTGGTGGTGACACTGGCCGGCTGGCCGCTGGTCGGCCGGGTGGCACGCGCTTCGCCGCTGGCGATTTTGCGCGCAGGGCAGTGAGCCCATAACAAGGCGGGCAGGATAGCCCGCAAGGAGTGTGGAGAGATGGATACGCAAGTGTTGGCCGCCATGGCCAAGTGGCCGAATGTGCCGGCGGTGTTTGGCTGGTTGCGGCTGGATGGACGCGGGCAGTGGTGGATACGTGATGAGCGCCTGACGCATGCAGGCATGGTGGCATTTTTCAACCGTAATTACAGCCGCGACGCACATGGCCGCTACTATGTGCAGAACGGCCCGCAAAAGGTGTTTGTCAGCCTGGATGCCGCGCCGCTGGTGGCACGACTGGTCGATGGCACATGGCAGACACTGCCGTGTGATGACGACGTGCAGGCCCGTGCCGCCTTCATGACGCCCGAAGGCCAGCTGTTTATCGAAATTGCCGGCGAACTGGCCGTGGTGGACGACCGCGATCTGGCCACGGTGGCCGCCGCCGGCCTGGGGCAATGGGATGGCGATACCACACGGCTGCCCGCCACCCTGCAGCTGCACGACCATCCGCTGCCGCTCAGCCTGCATACCCTGCCGGCCCTATGGCAGCGTTATGGTGTGGTGACCCGGCCGCAAGCCTAGCAGGACTGACAATCCCCCCGCTGCCGCGCGCTGCCCGGCCTGCGCTACCGGCTAGTGCCGGTGCGCCCGGGCGCGTGCTCAATCCAGCCGTACGGCCCTGGCCCGGAGCAGGCGCTGGCGTCCGGCCAGCAGGCCGAAACACAGTGCAGCGCCAGCGATGCCGCCAAACAGCCAGCCGGCTGGCCGCCAGTTGCCGGCCGCATCATGGATGATGCCGGCTGCCAGCGGACCGGCGGCGGCGATGGTATAACCCACGCCCTGGGCCATGCCCGACAAGTGTGCCGCCACATGGCTGTCCGGCGAGCGCAGTACCAGCAGGCTGAGCGCCATGCTGAAGGCGCCGCCCTGGCCTATGCCCAGCAGCACGGCCCACAGCCAGAGCTGGCCTGGCGGGGCATACAGCATGCCCAGCAAGCCGGCCAGCGTCAGCGTCATCACGCAGGCAATGGGCAGGCGCTGATCCGGGCAGCGCTGGGCCAGCAGCGGCACCCCCAGCGAGGCCAGCACCTGGCTCATGATGGACAGCGACATCATCAGGCCGGCATCCAGCGGCGACAGCCCGCGTTCGATCAGGATGGACGGCATCCAGCCAAACACGATGTAGGACAGCGAGGACTGCAGGCCCATGTAGGCGGTGACCTGCCAGGCCAGTGCTTCACGCCACAGGCCGCTGACCTGCCAGTGGCCGGCATGGCGCTGCTGTCCTTGCCCCAGTTGTGGCCACCACACGACGAAGGCCAGCAGGGCCGGGATCGCCCAGAAAGCCAGTGCCGCCTGCCAGCGTTGACCAAACAGATGATCCAGCGGCACGGTGGCGCCGGCGGCCAGCGCCGCACCCAGGCAGAGCGCCATGGTGTAAACGCCGGTCATCAGCCCGGCCTGCTGCGGAAAATCGCGCTTGACGATGCCTGGCAGCAGCACGCCGATCATGCCGATGGCGGCGCCGGACAGCAGCGAACCCAGCAGCAGGCCGTGCAGGCCCAGCTGGCTGCGCAGGGCGATACCGGCCGCCAGCAGCAAGAGTACGGCGGCAATGCTGCGCTCGCTGCCAAAGCGGCGTGCCAGTTGCGGTGCCAGCGGGCCGAACAGGCCCAGGCACAGCACTGGCAGCGTGGTGAGCAGGCCGGCCATGGTGGCGGAAATGCCGATTTCGGTCTTGATCTGCCCCAGTACCGGCGCCAGGCTGGACAGGGCCGGCCGCAGATTGATGCCGATCAGCACCAGGCCTGCCACCAGCAGCCAGCGTGGTGTGGTGGGTACGGGGGCCTGCTGCACGCCATCATCATCGATTTCGGCGTCGATCAGCAGTTCGTCCGCCAGACTGGGCGGTGCAGAGGGGGGCGTGCGGGACATGGTTTTCTTTGCGAGAGGGGTTGAGCTGGCCACTGTCAGCCGGCGTTGGGCGGCAGCAGGGCATCCAGTGCCTGCAATAAGGGGCCGGTGACGGCTGCGGCTGCCTGGCCGGCCGCTGCGGCATCGCGATGTCGAATGGCCGTGACAATGGCCTGATGCGAGGCCAGGTCCGGATCGGGCAGGGCCTCGTCCTGAATGGAAAAGCGGATGCCCAGTTGCACCGTGCGCGAGAAATAGCGGTACAGCTCGGCCAGTGCCGCGTTGCCGCAGGCATCGGCAATCGCCAAGTGAAAATCCAGATCGCGTGCAATGAAGTCGTCGGCGTTTGGGTACTGCTGCTGTTCGCCGCGTACCGCCAGGCAGCGTTCAATCCGGGCAATGTCCTGCTCATCGGCGCGCAGGGCTGCCAGCCTGGCCGTGCTTTCCTCCAGTACCGCCCGTACTTCCAGCTGCTCGCGCAGGCTGGCCCGGCTGATGCTGCGCATGGCCTCGGCCGGGCTGGTGATGGCGCGGACATAGGTGCCGTCGCCCTGGCGCACTTCCAGCAGGCCGGCATACAGCAAGACCCGGATGGCTTCGCGCACGGTATTGCGGCTGATGCCCAGTTGTTCGGCCAGCTCCGCTTCGGTGGGAATGCGGCTGCCCACGGCCCATGTGCCGCTGGTCAGTCGCTGGCCCAGTTCCTCCAGCGCCAGATCAACCAGGGAACGCTTGCTGTGTGTCAGTTTGCTCATGGTCATGCTCATTCATCCAATCATCCGATGTATTTTGCCGCATGCAGCGCTCAGGGGCAAGCGGGGTGAGGAGGGGAGTAGGGAGTGGGGAGTGGGGAGTGGGGAGTGGGGAGTGGGGAGAGGGGCGGGCTGTCATCGCCCGCCTTACTGCTTATTTGGCTGCGGAAGCAGCGTCCTTCACGCATTTCTTCACAAAGCTGTTCTTGGCGGCGCCGGCCAGTTTCTTGTCGGCAGCCTTGCTTTCGCACATGGCTTGCGGTGCGGCAGCCTTGCTGTCTTTCTCACATTTCTTCAGGAAGCTGGTCTTGGCGGCGCCAGCCAGTTTTTTCTCGGCCGCCTTGGCATCACAGCTGGCGTCTGCAGCCAGAGCGACATTGGCAGTGGCCAGGGTCAACAGTGCCATCATCACGAATTTGCGCATTGCAGTTTCCTTTAACGTTGGGCGGGAGACATTCCCGGCGGTCCGGCCGGCATCGAGGGTAAAAACCGGCCTTGGGCAAACTACCATAAAACACATGACAAAAATTATCCATTACGGATTGTTACAGCGCTTGTCAAAGTTTGTTCCTGATGCGCTCACTGGGCCGGCGACAGCGCACGGGCCAGCTGGCGTGCATTCTTGGCAGTCCAGCTATTGATCAGCTTTTTCAGCAGCTCGGCGGTGATGGCCTCGTCCTTGGTCTTGCTGCCCGGATTTTCCAGCAGGTTGACGCCGCCAGCCAGCAAGGTGTGATCCTGCGAGTCGTCAAGCTGACCCATGGTGGACACTTTCAGCAGATAGGGATCGGTGCCGGTGGCGAAGCGCGCCAGGTTGAAGGCGGCCTTGATCGGCAGGATGTCGCTGACGGCCAGGCCGGGTTTGTCCTGCTGGAAGCCGGTCACCGCTACGCGCAGGCGGGCCACGCCCGGCCCCGGCGCGGTGACGACCTGGATTTTTTCCTTGCGTAGCGCGGTTTCCATGCTCATGCGGTAGTAATGATCGATCTTGTTTTTTTCCGCGGCGACCAGCAGCTGCCAGTGGCCATCGGGCTGTCTTTCCAGAAAGGACAGCGGCTCCAGGATCACCGCGTGGTACTGCTTGAGGTCGGCGCCGGGTTTGAGATAAAGCATCTGGCCGGGTACTTTGGGATTGGGCTGGAAGGCTTCCGGCGGCAGATTGAACAAATGTTGCTGGTTTTCCTCGGCCAGGGCGCTGTGGCTGAGTGCGCTCAGGGCGATAATGGCGCAGGCAAGGCGGAAAAACGGTTTTTGCATAAGGTGTCTCCGGTATGGGGTGGGCAGCATGGGAGAAGGCGGCGAGCCGGGAGTTCCCCGCCGTCGGCACAACGGGTGCAGCGCTTACTATAGCTGTCATGACAGCGTGATGCTGGTGCGCATGCAGCTTTGCCAGTGGCAGGCCGCGGCAAGGCCAGCCGGCCCATGCGGCATGCCAGGCGCGGCCCTTGCTGGTATCATCACAGCCTTGCCCAATCACCCTGTCGCCGATACCTGCCGTGCCTGCCAAACCCAGACGAAAATCCCCTGCCTTGTGGCCACGCATCCTGTTGCTGGCCGTGCTCACTGTTGCCGCCTGGCTGAGCTGGGTGGTGATCATCCCGGTCGACCTGCCGCAATCCCCCTACAAGCTGACCATCGGCCCCAATCGCACGCTGGGGCAGGTGGCACGTAATCTGGCGGATGAAGGCATCATCCGCAACCGCAATATCATGATGTTGCTGGGGCGGGCGCAGGGCATGGATCGCAAGATCAAGGCCGGCCTCTATCAGTTCAATGGCTCGGTCTCGATGTGGAACATCCTGCAGCGGCTGGCTGACGGCCATCCCGACGAGGCCAGCCTGACCGTGATCGAGGGCTGGAGCTTCCGCCAGCTACGGCAGGCCATCGACCGCAATCCCGACATCGTGCATGAAGCGCGCGACTGGAGCGATGCGCAGTTGCTGCAGCAACTGGGGCTGAACGACATCAGGCCGGAGGGGCTGTTTTTCCCCAGCACCTATCTGTTCACCCCCGGCAGCAGCGATCTGGAACTGTACCGGCGCGCCTATGCCACCATGCAGCAGAAGCTGGAAGCGGCCTGGGCTGCGCGCAAGCCGGATCTGCCCTATCACACGCCCTACGAGCTGCTGATCATGGCCAGCCTGGTGGAAAAGGAAACCTCGCTGGATGCCGACCGGCCGCTGGTGGCGGCGGTGTTTGTCAATCGCCTCAACAAGGGCATGCGCCTGCAGACCGACCCCTCGGTCATCTACGGCATGGGCACGGCCTATCAGGGCAATATCAGCAAGGCCGACCTGCGCCGCGACACCCCGTACAATACCTATACCCGCAACGGCCTGACGCCGACGCCGATCTCGCTGCCCGGCCAGGCTGCGCTGGAAGCAGCCGCCAATCCGGCCAACTCCAGCGCCCTGTATTTCGTGGCCAAGGGCGATGGCAGCTCCTATTTTTCGGAAACACTGGAACAGCACAATCAGGCCGTGCGCAAATACATTCTGAAGAAAGGCTCCAATGACTGAGCACACCGGGCGTTTCATCACGCTGGAAGGCATAGACGGCGCCGGCAAGAGCACGCATCTGGGCTTTATCCGCGACTGGCTGGCCGCGCAGGACATCGCGGCTGAATTCACCCGCGAACCGGGCGGCACCCCGCTGGGCGAGCAGGTGCGCGCGCTGTTGCTGGCGGTGGACACCCAGGTCTCGCTGGAAGCCGAAACCCTGCTGATGTTCGCCTCGCGCCAGCAACTGCTGTCCAGCCTGATCCGCCCGGCGCTGCAAGCCGGACGCTGGGTGGTGTCCGACCGCTTTACCGACTCCACCTTCGCCTTTCAGGGCGGTGGGCGCGGTGTGCCGGCCGAGCGCATTGCCGTGCTGGAAAACTGGGTGCAGCAGGGCCTGCAGCCCGATCTGACCCTGCTGTTCGATGTGCCGCTGGAGGTTGCCAGCCAGCGCATGGCCGGCAGCCGCCAGCTGGACCGTTTCGAGCAGGAAAAAGCCGATTTCCACCAGCGGGTGCGCGATGCCTATCTGCAACGGGCAGCACAGGACCCACGCTTCCGCGTGCTGGATGCCACCCGCAGCATCGCCCAGTTGCAACAGGAAATCGCCGGCCATCTGACCGCCTTGCTGGAGCAACGCTGATGCTGTTTCCCTGGCAACAGCAAGACTGGCAGCGGCTGAATGCCGAGCGCGCACGCCTGCCCAATGCCTGGCTGTTCATCGGCCCGGCCGGCACCGGCAAGCTGGAATTCGCCCTGCATCTGGCACAGTCGCTGCTGTGCGAACAATTGCAGGCCGATCACCAGCCCTGCGGCCAGTGCGAGGGCTGCCGCTGGTTCGAGCATGGCACCCACCCCGACTTCCGCCGCCTGTCGCCGCAGACCGAAGAAGAGGAAGAGGGCAAGGAAGCCAAGCCCGGCCGCAAGCTGCCGCTGATCAAGATCGAGGCAGTACGCCAGGTGATCGAATTCGCCCATCTCACCGCCCACCGTGCCGGGCAGCGCATCGTGGTGGTGGAGCCGGCGGAAAACCTCAATCCGGCTGCGGCCAATGCCTTGCTGAAAATCCTGGAGGAACCGCCGCAAGACGTGCTGTTCCTGCTGGTGGCGCAGGCGGCACAGCGCCTGCTGCCCACCATACGCAGCCGCTGCCGCCAGTTTCCCTTGTCGGCCCCCAGTCCGGCCCAGGCGCTGGACTGGTTGCGCCAGCAGGGCGTGAGCAATGCCGAGGCCGAACTGGCCCACAACGGCGGCGCGCCGCTGTTCGACCATGACCCGGTGCTGGCCAAGCTGCGCAGCCAGTTTGTCGATGGCCTGGGCCAACCCACGTTTGCCAGCATCCTCAATCTGGCCGAGCTGGTGGACAAGCAGAAGCTGCCGCTGGCCATTCCGCTGGGCTGGCTGGGCAAATGGCTGCACGATCTGGCTGGTTTGAGTCTGGCGGGGATTGTCCGCTATCATCCCGAACAGCAAGCGGTATTGCAGCAGCTGGTGGCGCGTTGCGACCCGGTGGCGCTGATGCGTTGCCAGGACGCCCTGCAACAGCTGGCCCCGTTTGGCCAGCACACGCTCAATACCCGGCTGCAGCTGGAAGCGCTGCTGATGGATTATCTGAAGATTTTCGCCGGAGGCCGCCAGGGCTGATCGCCTGCCGCAGCACGGCAGCGTCGGCCAGCTATAATGCAGGGGCCAGGTGGATGGCGGCTCGTGGCAGCATGACGCAGCATGACAAGGAAAGCGGAAAACGCGCATATGGAAAATACCACCCGTCCCGACCTTAGCCGCCCCGGCGTGCTATCGCTGCACATCAAGGAGCGCAGCGCCCTGTTTGCCGCCTACATGCCCTTCCTGAAAAACGGCGGCATCTTCATTCCCACCAACAAGGACATGAAGCTGGGCGAAGAGGTGTTCCTGCTGCTGACCCTGATGGACGAGCCACAGAAAATCGCCGTGCAGGCCAAGGTGGTCTGGATCACCCCGGCCGGTGCCAATAACAGCCGGGTACAGGGCATAGGCGTGGAATTTTCGGCCGGAGAAGCCGGCAACCAGGCCAAGGCCAAGATCGAAACCCTGCTGGGTGGCGTGCTCAACTCCAGCCGCCCCACCCATACCATGTAATCCCGTTGCCCGGCTGTGGCCGGGCACATTGCCAGCCAGATACCACACCATGCTTGTCGATTCGCACTGCCATATCAATTTCCCCGACCTCTCCAGCCGTCTGCCCGAGGTGCTGGCCAATATGCAGCACAACGGTGTCGAGCTGGCGCTGGTGATCGGCGTCTCCCGCCCCAAATACCCGGAGGTGCTGGCGCTGGCGGAAAACCACGACAATCTGTACGCCACCGTCGGCATTCACCCGGACGACCCGGATGCCGAAGAATTCAGCGAAGATGAACTGCTGGCCCATGCCACCCATCCGCGTGTGGTGGGCATTGGCGAAACCGGGCTGGACTACCACTGGTGCAAGGGCGACCTGGAATGGCAGCACCAGCGTTTCCGCACCCACATCCGTGCCGCCAGGCGCGCCGGCCTGCCGCTGATCATCCACACCCGCGAATCGGCCGCCGACACCATCCGCATCCTCCGTGAAGAAGGGGCCGGGCAATGCGGCGGCGTGATGCACTGCTTTACCGAAAACTGGGAAGTGGCACAGGCCGCGCTGGACATCGGCTTTTATATCTCCTTCTCCGGCATCGTGACCTTCAAGAACGCCGCGCAGATCAAGGAAGTGGCGCAAAAAATGCCGCTGGAACGCATGCTGGTGGAAACCGACTCGCCCTATCTGGCCCCGATACCCTATCGCGGCAAGCTGAACGAGCCGGCCTATGTGCGCCATGTGGCCGAACATATTGCCAAACTGCGCGGCATCAGCTTCGAAGAAGTTGCCGCCGCCACCAGCGACAACTTCTATCGCCTGTTCAGCAAGATCCAGCGCCCGCAAGCCGGGCAGCAAGGCTGATGCCATGAGCGCACTGCAGCCGGGTCAACTTGAAATCACCATTCTCGGTTGCGGTTCCAGCTCCGGCACCCCGGCCATCGGTTGCCAGTGTGCCACCTGTACCTCAAGCGATCCGCGTAATCACCGCACCCGCTGCTCGGCCCATATCCGCTGCGGCGAGCTGGGTCTGCTGATCGATACCGGACCCGACCTGCGCCAGCAGGCCCTGCGCGAAGGCATCCGCCAGGTAGACGCCGTGCTGTATACCCACCCGCATGCCGACCATCTCAACGGTATCGATGACCTGCGCGCCTTCTGCTATGTCCGGCAAGGCGCGGTGGTGCTGTATGGCAATGCCTTCACCATGGACAATATCACCAGCCGCTTTGGCTATGCCCTGCAGCCACCCTCCAAGGTGTGGGACAAGCCGGTGCTGCTGCCGGAAGTGGTCAGTGGCCCCTTCGAGCATGCCGGCCTGCCCATTACTCCCATCCCGTTGCAACATGGCAGCTGGCCCTGCCTGGGCTGGCGCATCGGCAATGCCGCCTGGCTGACCGACCTGTCGCATATCCCGGATGACAGCCTGGCGCTGCTACAAGGGCTGGAGGTGTTGTTTCTGGACTGCCTGAACATGGATGGCTACCCCTCGCACCTGGGCTTTCATCAGTCACTGCAGTGGGCGGCACGCATCGGCGCCCGCCGCACCGTGTTGATCCACATGATTCACCGGCTGGAGTACCACGCGCTGTCGGCGCTGTGCCCAGCGGGAGTCGAAGTGGGCTATGACGGCTTGCGGGTGGTGGTGTAGTTGCATTATTGGTAACTGCTCATTGGTATCTCTGTCCCTTGGTCTGGCATGCCACTATCTCCTGGTTCTTTACCCGGCGTGCTATTTTTACTGCAAAAGCCTGACCATAAAGTGTTTTGCCGCATGCCAGCGCTGACAACAAGCGATGTAAGGACGGGGAGTGTCTTGAGCTAATTGATATTTCCATGTCGAGACAGCTTGTAATGCCTTGAAAAGCTTGCCATACCTTTTTGCTAAGCTCAGGATTGTCGATTACAATGCCATAGTGATTACTTTGAAGAAGTTGCCAGGCAGGGCCCTCCCCTGAAGCTGTAGGCCAGTTCCACTGGTTCTGACTTGCTGGCCATTCATTGCATAATGTTTACTCAAACATGGAGTTTGATATGAAGAAAATTTTGCTTCTGGCGCTGCTCGCTACTTTCGGTACTGCTCAAACTGCTTTTGCTGTTGGTGAAGAAGCCGCTGCAGTCGCTCCGGGTTCTGCTGGTGGTGCTGCCGCCGGGTCTACTGGCGCCGCCGCCGGTGCAGGTGCAGGTGCTGGTACAGCAGGTGCTGCAGCCGGTGCTGGTGCTGCTACGGCAGGTGCGGCAGCAGGTGCAGTCGGTGCTGCTGCAGCGACCTCCGCAACGATTGGTCTGGGTACGATTGCTGCAATCGGCGCCTCTGTTGCAGGTATCGTTGCCGCTGCTTCGAGCAACAGCAACTCCACCAGCACCCACTCCACAGCATCTCACTGATGTTGTTGTAGTCTGTCTCGCCGTTTTTGCCCAAAAGCCACTGATTTGGTGGCTTTTCTCATTTTTCAGGTTCTATGCGCATCATTTTTGCCAGAAAATTATTTGTAACCGCCATGGCCATGGGGTTGGTGGGGGGCGTACAGGCCGCACCCAATCTGGATGGGCAGGATGGTTACATAAAAATGCCAAATGCATTAACGGGGACTGATGGGACTTGGAGCTGGGGTAATAGTTTTGACCGGCCATATAGTACAACCTGGACTTCAGTCAGTTTTCTGCCCGTGGTGCAGGCTGGTTTTCGCTATGTCGGTGTGATTGGTGTTCCCGGATTTACCGAAGAGCCTTATAAAAGTGAATATGGTCGCTACAAGGACAAGGTTTTTGATGTAAAGATTCAATTGCTTCCCGAAAGCCGCTATCTGCCTGCCATCGCATTTGGCCGGCTGGACTTGTTTGGTACTAATTTGTGGCGAGCAGATTATATTGCCATGACCAAGAATTTTGGTTCGCTGGAAGCCAGCCTGGGTTATGGCAGTGGCCTGATCGACAAGGCCTTTGGAGGGCTGCGCTGGACGCCTGAGCGCTTTCCAAGCTGGTCTTTGGTTGGCGAGTATGATGCGCATAATTACCAGAAAGATTTTAACAGCGCATCGACCTTTGCCTCGCAACGCAAAAAGGGCGTGAGTACCGGTATCGAATACCGCTGGGGCTGGCTATCCACCCAGGTGGCACACCAGAATGCCACCAATAGCATCAATTTCATGGTCAACATCCCGCTTAATGAGCGGGAATTTGTCCCCAAATTTCAAGAGCCGGGGTTTTACTCGCCTTCCGAATTGCCCACGCGACCCAGCGCTGCGCAATGGCAAGAGGATGATTCGTATCAGATCAAGCTTGCCAAAGCACTGCAAAAACAAGATTACGCACTGGTTAGCAGTAGCTACGCCAATGGCACATTGTCCCTTAATCTCACCAATACCCGTATTTCCAATGTAGGGCGCAGCGTGGGGCGGGCAGTCAGAACTGCCTTGTACTTCATGCCATTGGAGACAAAAGCCATCAAGGTGACGCATACCGAAATGAGTATGCCGGTGGTGACATATGAATTCTTCAATTTGCCCAAATTGCAGGAATACCTGGCAGGAAAAATCAATCGTGAACAGTTCAATCAATATGTACTGGTCCGTTCCGCAGACTCCAGCGATCTGATTGTTCAGGATGACCAGACGGCTACGGCGATTGCTGCTGGCCTGCAGGAGGGGATTGATTTCAATGTGGTCTCGTCAGAAGATGGCGATATCGTACAGTTGCGTAGCCGGGATTCCCTGCTTAATCGTATAAAAATTGCGCCCAAGGTCAGTTTTTTCTTTAATGACCCAAGTGGTGCCTATTTGTATGATTTGAAAGCGGTTGCAAATTATGATCGCCGGCTGGGCTCGGGTTTGTATTTTAATTCGGAAGTCGGCGCTACGATCGCTACCAACAATACCAAAAATATGAAGGCCTCCAATAGTTTGCTGCCACATGTGCGCAGCGATGTGGCCGAGTATATCAATGGTAGCCGGGTGAAAATTGACCAGGCAGTGGTCAATCAGTTTTTCAAGCCGGGGACGGATTGGTATGGAAGATTTTCTGCCGGTATCTATGAAGAAATGTTTGCCGGTAGCGGTGGCCAGTTATTATATTCTCCGGCAGGCAAGCGCTGGTCTGCTGATTTGAGTATTGATGCATTGCGCCAGCGAGATATCTATGGCGGCCTGGGTTTCCGCCACTACGATACATTGCAAACGCTTTTGTCAGTCCACTATCGCCTTCCCTATGACATGACTGCGACGGCAAGGGCGGGCCAGTTTCTGGCCAAGGACGAAGGGGTGCGTTTTGAATTGAAACGACGCTTCCGTTCAGGTATTGAAATCGGCGCCTGGTATACCTATACCAATGCCAATGATATTACCTCTCCGGGCAAGCCAGGATCTCCCTATCAGGATAAAGGGGTATTTTTCTCTATCCCTCTTGGTCCCATGCTTACAATGGATAACCGCTCGGTTGGCAATTTTGCCTTGTCACCCTGGAGCCGAGATGGTGGTCAGATGGTGGCTAGTCCGGGCGATTTGTACGGAATTGTCGAAAACAGCCAGCGTGATGCCTCACGTTTTGATGGCCTGGGTAATTTCTCGGAAAGAAACGACGAAATCAATCACCCGGCAAATGCCAACCCGATTGAAACATTTCAGCCGTGGCCTGCGGTAAAATTGCGGCTCGATGATTCCGTCAACGAGTTTCCGGAATTGTCACCCCTGGTACAGGGCAGTTTGTTGGCAACCGGGGCGATTGGCATTGCCGCCCTGTCGGATAGCCGTTGGGACAGCTTGATGAAACATGGCCAGCATAACCGCTTGCTCAAATACTGGGGTGATGGTGCCAGCGCAGCACCGGTCATCGGAGCCGGGCTTGCGGGTATGGCCATGGCTTTCGGCGATGAACGTCTGCAGAATACCGGCTTTATTGCCTTGCAGGCCGCCGCGGTCTCTGTTGCCGGCAATATGGCGATCAAGCAGGTGGTCAACAGGGCCCGTCCGGGTGATGGAAATGGTGCCTGGTCTACCCAGCCGGCAGGGGAGTCGCGTAGTTCCAGTTCGTTTGCATCCACCCATGCGGCAGCTAATTTCGCACTCGTGACCCCTTTTGCTTCCGAATATGATGCTCCCTGGCTATATGGTGTCGCAGCCGTAGCATCGTTGGGGCGTACTGCTAACCGGCAACACTGGTTATCCGATGTGGTCGCTGGCGGCCTGGGTGGTTTTGCAGTCGGAAAATGGCTGTGGAGTTCACAGCGGGATGCCAGCCGTTACCAGACCATGTTTGGTCTTGCTCCCAATTCGGCCAGCATCACGGTGCAGAAATCATATTGATCGCGAAGTAGGCGTCTCCCTGGAGGAGACGCCGATTGAAGCAGGCTAATGGTTAGCCGACAGTTGTCGGCCTCTGATATTTTGAAAACAGGATGTTCCGTAATGATCAGAAAAGAATTTCGTAACCAGGGCGCAAGGGTCGTTATCAGCATGGCGATGCTCTTTCCTGGTTTGGTGCTGGCGGCCAATATCGATGCCGCTGCGGCAGCGGCTTCGGCCAGCAATCCCTTCCTGATGCCAAGCTACCAGGCGGGTGCGGATACGGGACTGCCATCCATCACCAATGTGGTCTCACCGGCAGCGGGCGGCGGGGCGGTTCAGGCGCCGGCTGCACAGCTGCAGCCGCTGGCCAGCTTTGTTACCAGCCATCAGGAGTCGACCTTTGCCCAATATGTGGACGGGGTGACCGGCAGCAAGCTGGATGTGTTTGGCAGCAACCTGTTTCAGAGCGTGCCCACTACTTTTGCTCCTCTGAATGCCACCCAGGTCAATGGCGATTACGTGATTGGCGCGGGTGACGAACTGCAAATCCGTGGCTGGGGCATGGTCGATATCGATCTTACCGTTCCGGTAGACCGCTCCGGCAGCATCTATCTGCCGCGGGTCGGCAGCGTCAAGGTGGCCGGGGTGCGTTTCCGCGATCTGCAGGGATATCTGAAGAAATCGGTCAACCGGGTTTTCACCAACTTTGATCTTACCGTCAGCATTGCCCAAACCCGTGCAGTACAGGTGTATATGGTGGGACATGTGGTGCGGGCCGGCACCTATACCCTCAGCGCCATGAGTACCCTGCTCAATGCGCTGTTTGCCTCTGGTGGCCCTTCCGGTACCGGGACCATGCGTAATATCCAGGTCAAGCGGGGCGGCGAAGTGGTCACCACCTTCGACCTGTATGACATGCTGGTCAAGGGGGACAAGAGCCATGATATTCCGCTGCAGGATGGTGATGTCATCTACATCCCCGAAGTCGGTTCACAAATTGCCATTACCGGCAATGTAAAACAGCCTGGCATTTACGAACTCAAAGGCAGCACCACGCTCGCCGATGTGGCCAGCTGGAGTGGCGGCTTTGATTCCGCTGCGGAAAACCAGCAAATCATTATTGAAAAAAACGTCGATAACAAATACCAGCCCTTGGTCGACCTGCATGGCAGCAGCGAGCAGCTGGCCAAACAACTGCCGCAGTATCCTGTGGCGCCCGGCAATATCCTGCGGGTATTCGCCCCGTCCGCCGTGGCGGTACAGGCGCAGAAGCAACGTGAATTTGTCACCGTGGGGGGCGAAGTCAAGCAAACCGGTGTGGTGCAGATCCAGAAGGGAGAAACCCTGCGCGAGCTGGTGTCGCGCCTGGGCGGGGTCAGCGACAACGGTTATGTCTTTGCCACCAAGGTGACACGCAGCAGTATTGCTGCAGTACAGCAGCAAAAGCTGGACGAACTGGCCGACCGCTTTGAAAAAGATGCCACTACCAATGCCCAGCAGCGTATGGCGGGGCTGACCGATGCCGGTTCGATTGCCAATATCCAGGCCGAACTGGCACGGCAGCAAGCGTTGGCCAAGAAAATGCGCTCCATCAGGGCCGAAGGGCGCATCGTGCTGGAGCTTGGCAATGGCAAGGCCGCAGTGAAGAACCTGCCGGACCTGCCGTTGCAGGATGGTGACCAGATCTACATCCCGCGCCGGCCCGACACGGTTGATGTGCTGGGTTCGGTCAACCAGCAGTCTGCGTATATCTACCGCAGCAATCGTACAGCAGCAGACTACCTCAAGCTGGCTGGTGGGATTACCCGTACCGGTGATGAAGGTGCCATGTATCTGCTGCGTGCCGACGGCACTGTCGACGCCCAGGGTGGCTGGCTGGGTGGGGTAGCAGGCAGCAATGTCAATCCGGGGGATGCTCTGGTGGTGCCGGAGAAGATCGAACGCAGCACCTGGATGGAAAACATCAAGGAATGGACCACCATTCTCTACCAGTTTGGCCTGGGCGCTGCCGCCCTCAAAGTATTGAAAAACTGAACCCCGTAGCCTGTCGCCCTGGTGGGCGACGGGCCTGCCAAGCAATGCATGGGCATCGGCCCAAGTTTACGAGAAAGTCGCCAATAATGACGGATACCACCCGTGAAGCAGCACAAGTCCCGGTTGAAACCGAAATGGATTTGCTGGCTGCGCTGACGGTCATTCTTAAACACAAAAAAATGATTGCCGCGTCCACCCTGGGCCTGGGTGGCGCCGCCCTGGTAACCAGCTTGCTGCTGACGCCGATTTACACCGCTACCAGCAAGATCATGCCGCCGCAGCAGCAAAGCTCCACTCTTACCGCAATGCTGGGGCAACTAGGCTCACTGGCCGGTGCTGCCGGTTCGGTAGCCGGGTTGAAGAACCCCAATGACTTGTATGTAGGCATGCTGCAAAGCCAGAGTGTGGCCGATAACCTGATTCGGCGTTTCAATCTGCAACAGCGCTATCAAACCAAAACCATGGCCGACACCCGGCGCAGACTTGCCACAATGACGGATGCCGTGTCCGGCAAGGATGGCCTGATTGCCCTGTCGGTTGATGATGAAGACCCCAAGTTTGCCGCCACCCTGGCCAACGCCTATGTGGATGAACTGAGTAAAGTCAATCAGCGTCTGGCGGTAACCGATGCGGCCAAGCGCCGTTTCTTTTTCGAGCAACAGCTGAAAGAGACCAAGGACAAGCTGGCAGAGGCCGAAGTCGCCCTGAAAAAGACCCAGGAACAAACCGGCATCCTGCAACCGGAAGGGCAGATCCAGGTCATCGTGGCCAATATGGCGCAGCTGCGTGCCGGCATTGCCAGCAAGGAAGTCGAGCTGAGTGCCATGCGCAGTTTTGCCACCGCACAAAACCCCAATTTGCAGAAGACCGAGCAGGAACTGCAAGCCATGCGTGCCCAGCTGGCCAAGCTGGAACAAAACCAGGCGGCCAAGGGCGCCGATATTTTTGTGCCCACCGGCAAGCTGCCGGAAAGTGGCATGGAGTACGTACGCCGCCTGCGTGATATGAAATATTACGAAACCATGTTTGAACTCATGGCCAAGCAATACGAGTCCGCCAAGCTGGACGAATCGAAAGACTCGTCCTCGATTCAGGTGCTGGATGTAGCAACGGTCCCCGATCAAAAATCCCGCCCAAAGCGTGCTCTGCTTACCATCGCTGGTTTTTTTGTTGGTTTGTGCCTGGGCTTGCTCGCCGCATTTTCCCGCGAAAGCTATCTGAACAGCCGTCGTGATGACAGCGATGGCCGTTGGGACGCAGTATTCCGGGCCTGGTCCGGTAAAGCCTGAGTGCGCTGGACCTGGCCGTGCTTGTGAGCGACTGTAAATCTTGATATTTAATTTTCGGCAATATTGTAAAAACGATTGAATAAGCCAATGACTGATAACGCCCAGCGCAAACCAATACCGGTAACCCAGCCCTTCCTGCCCCCTCTGGATGAGTTTATTCCTTATCTGGAACAGATTTGGGAAAACAAATGGCTGACCAATAATGGCCCTTTCCATCAGCAACTGGAAAAAGAGCTATGCCAGTATCTGGGCGTGGAGCATATTTCGCTGTTTACCAATGGCACCATTGCCCTGGTAACTGCCCTGCAGGCCCTGCGTATTGGTGGCGAGGTCATTACCACACCTTATTCCTTCGTGGCTACCAGCCATGCGCTGTTGTGGAATAATCTGCGTCCGGTATTCGTGGATGTTGATCCGGACAGCTTTAATATGGACCCGGCCTGCATTGAGGCGGCCATCACCCCGCAAACCACGGCGATTCTGGCGGTACATTGCTACGGCAAACCATGTGCCGTGGAAGAGATACAGCGCATTGCCGATACCTATGGTTTACGGGTGATTTATGATGCCGCCCATGCTTTTGGTATCGACTACAAGGGTAGCAGTCTGCTTAATCATGGCGACCTGTCCATACTGAGCTTTCATGCCACCAAGGTATTCAATACCTTTGAAGGTGGAGCCATTGTCTGTCCGGATGCCAAAACCAAGCAGCGCATTGATTATCTGAAAAACTTCGGTTTTGCTGATGAAATCACGGTGACCTCTCCAGGCATCAACGGCAAGATGAGTGAATTTCAGGCGGCATTCGGCCTGTTGCAACTCAAGCATGTGGCTGCTGCCATCACCGCACGTCAACAAGTGGACCAGCGCTACCGCGATGCACTGCAGGAGATACCGGGTATCAGTCTGCCCCCCCTTCCGGATCAGGCGAATAGCAACTATTCCTATTTCCCCATCCTGGTAAACGAGGCGTATCCACTCAGCCGTGATGCCTTGTATGACAAGTTGCGCGCACATGGCGTGCTGTCGCGCCGCTACTTTTATCCCCTGATCAGCGACATGCCCATGTACCGGGGTTATCAGTCAGCCCGCCCGGATAATCTGCCCTACTCAGTCAGCCTGGCCAAGCGCGTGTTGTGCCTGCCTATTTTCACTGATCTGACTGATAAAGACCAAAACAACATTATCGAACTGATCAGGGGTTAATCATGCCATGGTTGTCACAGGAAGATTTGTTGCAACTTAATTTCAAGAGCATCGGGAAGAACGTTCTGATTTCAGATAAGGCATCTATTTATAATTCTGCCAATATTTCTATTGGCAATAATGTGCGAATAGATGATTTTTGTGTCATTTCAGCAGGTGAGGGTGGTATTTTTATTGGAAACTATATACATATCGCTGTTTATTGTTCTTTGATAGGAGCGGGATGTATCAGGTTAGAGGATTATTCAAACCTATCATCAAGAGTGTCTGTTTATTCTAGTAATGACGATTATTCTGGCGAATTCATGACAAATCCGTGTGTTGCATCTGTGTTCACTAATGTGACACATGCAAATGTCGAGATTGGAAAGCATTCAATAGTAGGCAGCGGCTCTATTATTTTGCCTGGGGTCAGACTGGAAGAAGGAGTGGCAATCGGCGCCCTGAGTCTGGTAAATCGGGATTGTGAAAAATTTCACATCTATGCCGGTACTCCGGCACGAAAAATAAAAAAACGCTCAGATAAATTATTGCAAGTAGAACAGGAGTTCCTTCAGCTAAAGCCGGAGCGTGGATGAGTCTGCGTCGTAATATCCTTGCCAATTACGCCGGTATCGTCACCACCACCCTGATGACTTTCCTGGTGGTGCCCTTTTATCTGCGCTGGTTGGGGGCCGATGCCTATGGCCTGGTCGGAGTGGCTGCCATGGTGCAGAGCTGGCTGATGTTACTCAATGCCGGCTTGTCTCCCGTTGTTGGCCGGCAGGCTGCACAGTCTCATGCCGGTGTCGCCAATTGGCGTGATACCGCCAGATTTTTCCGTACCGTGGAATGGCTGCTTGGCTTGCTCTCCCTGCTGGCGCTGTGTGCCATGGCTGTTGGCAGTCAGTGGCTGGCATTGCACTGGCTGAAGGCAAGCAGTTTGCCACCGGGGCTGGTGGCGCAGGCCATTGTCTTGTTCAGTCTGAATATCCTGCTGCGACTGGCCAGCAGCATCAATAGTGGTGTGCTGCAAAACATGGAGCAGCAGCTATGGCAGAACGGCAACCTGATTGTGTTCAGCTTGCTGCGCTTTGCTGCCTCACTCCCCATCGTGTGGTACAGCCATGATGTGCAATGGCTGTTTACCTGGTGGGTGCTGGTGTCAATGGGCGAATACCTGAGCATACGCAGCAAAATAGCGCGTCTGTTGCCAGTCAAAGTGCCCCTTTTTACTTTTGACCTGGCACTGCTGCGCCAGCATGGCCACATGGCCGCCACCCTGGCATTTACCAGCACGGTGTGGGTGATGATTACCAATCTGGATCGCCTGGTGCTGTCCGGCCTGCTGCCACTGGCTGAATATGGCCATTACAGCGTTGCCACCTTGCTGGCCAGCGGGGTGCTGCTGCTGGCGCAGCCGGTGACCCAGGCTTTTCAGCCCAGGCTGTCCGCAGCATTTGCCCGCGGGGGCATGCTGCCTGCCTGTGAGGAATTCCGCCGCTGCACCCGGCTGGTGGTGCTGGTGACCTTTCCGGTAGCTGCGGTATTGCTGGCCATGCCGCAAATGGCCCTGCAATTGTGGACCGGCAATGCAGCACTTGCCATGGCTACGGCCAATATCCTGCGTGGCTATGTATTGGGTAATGCACTGATTGCCGCTGGTGGGATGTTGTATTTCCTGCAAGTGGCCATCGGCAATGTGCGTTGGCATTTACGGGGAAATATCGTGTTTGCCGTGTTGCTGGTACCGGCCATTCCCTGGGTTGCCGCGCATTATGGTGCCTTGGGCGCTGCTGTTTTGTGGGCGCTGATCAACCTGATGCTGTTTGTATTGTGGAACAGCCTGTTACTGCTGAAACTGGCACCTGCCTTGTGGCCGGTGTGGATAGTGCGTGATGTGCTGTGGCCGCTGCTGCAAGTGCTTGTTCTTGCCTGGCTGCTTTCACTGAGTCCATTGAGTTTGGTGACTGGCAAGTTAGCGGAGTTTCTGGTGCTGGCAGGCTGCAGCCTGATGTGTATTGTTATCTTATTACTTGGCATGCCGGATGTGCAACAATGGATTCTGCGCCAGTTGGAAAGAGTGAAATGAAGCAAAAGCCTAAAGTATCTGTCTGCATCGTTACTTATAATCAGCAGGCTTATATTGAAGAGTGCCTGGAAAGCGTATTGGCACAACAGACCGATTTCTCGTTTGAGATTATCGTGGGCGATGATGCCTCGACTGACCTGACCCGACAAAAACTGCAAGCCCTGCAGCAGCGCCATCCTGAGCAGATTAGACTGGTATTGCATGAAACCAATATCGGTGCAGCTCCGAATATTTATTCGGTATATGCTATGGCGAAAGGTGAATATATCGCCCACCTGGATGGTGATGATTATATGTTGCCGGGGAAATTGCAAATTCAAACTGATTTTATGGACGCAAATCAACACTGTAATGTGTCATTTCACAGAATGAAAGTTCTTGGTCGGGATGGTACATTAAAAGATGATTTGATCGATGTTAATCTAATTCCGAAAGATGGTTATAGTGCTGATGATGTTATTCAGTTAATAACGGTTGGAATGCATAGTTCGAAAATGTTTAGAAATAGTTCGTTAGCTATGCCGGAAGTTGAGTTTGATGTGGTGGATTATTTCATAAATATTTTACAAATTGGAATTGGTCGTGCTGGTTTTGTCCCTGTAGAACCCTTGGGGGTATATCGTGCCGGAATTGGTATCGCAAGTGCCGGGCTTAAAACAAGAAGAGATCTTGCTAATGCATTAGAGTATTTTTTGGAAAAAAAGAATTTTAGTCGGGTACATATAAACTCAGCATTGCTGATGTTAATGCTGGCGGATTTAAAAAATAGAAGAAACACCTTTTTTAGATTTTTTTGGCTTTGGTTGATTAGTTTTCACACCGGATCAATTTTCCTGTCTTTGAAGCGATGGAATGTGATTCGTATGCTGAGATTGCCATGAGAGATTTTATCAAAATAGTGTTAGCGGATCTGAAAGCACAGGCAGGTGGACCTTCTTTTTATATACTCTTGAAACATGCCTTGATAAGTCATGCCTTTCATATGACTTTTTTTTACAGGCTGGGTTGCTACTTAAAAGATATTCCATTTGTTGGGGGGGCGGTCAGAGTTTTAATTGAGTATTTCATACGGATCGTTTTCTCAAGCGATATTTCATGCCGGTCCAGGATTGGACAGGGCCTGATGATAGTGCATGGCCACGATATTGTAATCGGTGGCAATGTTGTTATCGGAGAGTATTGTAAAATTCTTAATGGTGTTACGTTGGGAAATAAAGATACTGAAAGTATAGTTAATCAACAGCCAACGATAGGTCAGAACGTTGTAATTGGCACTGGCGCAAAAATATTGGGAAATGTTACAGTTGGTGATGGAGTTAGAATTGGGGCTAATAGTGTTGTTCTAATCAACATTCCCGATGGTGGGGTCGCTGTTGGTGTGCCTGCAAAAATAATAGTTAAATAAGTCAACTTTTCCTAATTAGATAAATTTTGTCTCGTTTGTGGAGAGTTTCAGAATTATGAAGTCGATTAAATCCTAGAGTATTTATATGATAAATATTACAGATTCAAAAAAAATATGGCTGCTGATATATATCATCAGTAATATGGTGGCGGCTACTATAATATTTTTCACTGGGATGTTGGTCGGGGATTTTGAAGGGGTGCCATTTGAAGATGACTTCTTATTGCTTTTCTCACTCGCAATCATACTGATCTCGTATTGGTTCTTCTTGGGGCCGCTCTTTTCTTGGGTGAAGCGTTTTAAAGTGGATGGCAATAGGGGCAATACATGCAATAGAAATGAAAAGTATTTATTCGGTATTGTACTTTTTTTTATGCAAATTGGCTTTATGGCATTTAATTTGCTTGAAGGAGTAAATGCTGCTGGAAGTGGAGGTGCTGTTAGTAATAGCCCGTTTGCGATAATCTGGGTTATTTTCCCAGTGGATATGTTGTTTGTTATTTACTATCCACTTTGTCGTTATGAGAAAATGTTTAAGTTTAATTTAATAATATGGTTAGTTTCTAACTTGCAAAGAGGTTGGTCGGGTGTTTTTATTATTTTGATGTTTTTTGAGTTGGGTATTTTGGCAAAGAAAGGAAAGTTGTCAATTTCCCGTGTGAGCATTGTTGGTGTAGGAGTTTTAATTCTTTATCCTTTTGTAATCGCATCTAAGTGGGTAATTAGATCTTTCTCTAAAGTTGGTTTTGATTTTTTTGATATGTCTACCGGGTTGGTACGTGCATTTAGTGAGATTGATTATGTTGCTGCATTAAGTGAAGGTTTTTTGCATTTAATTGGCAGATTGCAAACTGTATCAGCATTAATTGAGACCATTGTAATAAGAAAAACCTTATCTCATGCGTTTGATGCAGGGTCATTTTTGCCTTTTTGGAAAGAGGGTTTGTTTGGTTTGTTATATGACAAGGTATTCTCTGTGGGTAAGATTATGACACTAGGGGTATATTTTACTCAGTATACAGGACCTAATAATGCAATTGGTGATCTAGGTGAGTGGAATGTGAATTCTGGTTTTCCTTCATGGGTATTTATAGCGCCAGAGTATTTATTTTTCTATCTTGGTTATGTTTTTATGTTGTGCGTATTTTCTGTTTTCCTTACCAAGAAAATAAGTGCTGATGATTTTCAATTGGATGGATTGTGGTTGATCTGGCTGCTGTTTTTATTGCCGCCGTGGTTAGGAGCATTTGTTGGATACATATATGCAATGATTGTATTTATTGCCATAATGTGGTGCGTAAATAAAATGACTACATTGTTTTTTGTGAGTGAATGATTTTTTTGTTTGGTATTTTTTAATGCGTTCGGTGATGTTTATTAAATATCAGTAATCTAAAAATTGTATTTGTATCTGCTTGATGCAGCTGATCATAAAGTTTCGTTACATAAGCTGTATTGTCAATAAAATTTAAAATTTTGTACGTTTTAAATTTGTTTTGCAGGCTATGAGCGTGGTTGGGTATGGTTCCTGCGAGTTTTCTTTTTATATTTCGCAAAAAAATTAATAGTCGTTATGTGGATACCAAAGTCTGGATGTTTTTCGCTATTGCATCTTTGTTGTGTATCCCATTGCAGTCTATGGCATCGACAGCAACGGATCGGCTTGCACTATATTTAACGCCTCTACAAATGGTGGTCTATTCTCGTCTGCCACTGTTTTTTTCTCCTGCATTTAGATATGTAGTGTTAACTGCAATTCTATCTGGTTATACTGCAGTCTTGTATGTCTGGTTGAATTATTCATCTAATGCACTGGAATCGTGGATACCTTATAAGTGGATATTAACCTGATATGTTAACCCAACGTAAGAAAGTTTTATTTGTTATTACGACATTAGACGCCGGTGGGGCGGAGATGTCTTTGTGTAAAGTGGTTTCAGGTTTTAAAAATAACAATCAATATGCCATTAAGGTTGTGTCGCTAACTGACATTGGACCTCTTGGTCAAGACCTTAAAATGAGTGGTGTTGATGTCGATTCGTTGAACATGGTGCCTGGAAGGTTATCACTGCCAGCAGTCCTTAAATTGTGGTGGATAATGATCAGATATAAACCGGATGTTGTTTCTACCTGGTTGTATCACGCAGATTTTCTTGGCGGTATTGTTGCCAGAATGTGTGGTGTACGCGCTGTTGTTTGGGGGGTGCGAAGTTCTGACGTATACTCGGATAAGACAAAAAAACTGACACATGGCATTATAAAACTATGCTCTTATTTGTCTTCTTTTATTCCAACCCGCATTGTATCGTGTTCAATTTTTGCTGTAGAAACGCATGCTGCAGTTGGTTATAAAAAAATAAAATTTATGGTTGTGCCGAATGGGTTTGATTTAATTAAATATCAACCCAGTGCTGAAATGTTTCGTGCTGTAAGAGAAGAACTTGGCTTGTCGGAAACTTGTAGGTTGGTTGGCTTCGTTGGTCGTAACCACCCCATAAAAAATCCTGAAGGATTTCTTGCTGTAGCAAGTTATATTGCTGAGTATGATGAAAATATTCATTTTTTGATGGTTGGTAAAGGAAATGATACAGAGAATATGGATTTGATTGCATTGATACAGCAGTATCAATTAAGCAATCGTATTCATCTCGTTGGTTTGCAGCGTGATATTCCAAGGTATATGGCTGCATTGGATATCCTGGTTTTGACTTCTTGGAGCGAGGGATTTCCCACTGTGATTGGCGAGGCAATGTCCAGTGGTGTACCTTGCGTAGTTACTGATGTAGGTGATGCCGCGTACATTGTTGGCGAACACGGTCGTGTTTCTGTTGCTGGCGATATGAATGGTCTGGCAATGCAGGCTGTTGAATTACTTAAAATGAATACGGATGAATTTGCTTTGTTACGCCAACTGGTTCGTAGACGAATCGCGGAAAATTTTAGTCTTGATAATATGGTACAAGGTTTTGAAACTGTATTTAATGAGGCTTACGAGCAAAGAAAATCAATTTTTGATAGGATGGAAAAATAATGTGCGGCTTGGTTGGATTTTATAAGACGCCATCCTCGGGAATAGAATCGCCAGTCGAAATTGCGTGTAACATGGCGCAAAGGATTTCTTACCGCGGCCCTGATGATTCTGGCGTTTGGCATGATGAGAGGCATGGTCTTGTTCTTGCTCATCGTCGTTTAGCCATTGTCGATTTGTCGCCTAATGGCCATCAACCCATGCATTCTGTATGCGGTCGATATGTCATTGTTTTTAATGGTGAAATCTACAATCATCTTGAGCTGCGTCATCAGATGGAGAGGTCTGTTGACCAGGTCTGGCGCGGCGGTTCCGATACAGAGACGTTGCTAGCTGCCATTGCGACCTGGGGAGTCGAGGAAACACTCAGGCGTAGCGTTGGTATGTTTGCCATTGCCTTATGGGATCGAGAAACTGCCGAACTGACACTTGCGCGCGACCGTTTTGGTGAAAAGCCGCTGTACTACGGCTGGCATGGTAATACTTTCCTATTTGGTTCCGAACTGAAGGCACTCAAGGCTCATCCAGCATTCCGAGCCGAAGTGGACCGTCAGGCACTCACCTCAATGATGCGCTTTGGTTATGTGCCAGCTCCCCATTCCATATATCAGGGCATTGCCAAATTGCCGGCAGCCAGCTGCTTGACGCTACGCCCTGCGGCAGGCCCGGCTGCAATGGCCCGGCCACAGCCTTACTGGTCTTTGCAACAGACTATCCGTGATGGGCGGCAAAACCTTTACACCGGCTCGGTAGAATGTGCAGTGAACGAGCTTGAACAAGTTTTGCGGCAATCGGTGCGTCTGCAAATGATGGCAGATGTTCCGCTGGGTGCTTTCTTGTCTGGGGGGGTAGATTCGTCATTGATCACGGCTTTGATGCAGACTGAGTCCAGTCGACCGGTTCAAACCTATACCATCGGTTTCGATGAGCAAGGTTATGACGAAGCAGTCCATGCCCGCGAGGTAGCCTTGCATCTGGGAACCTCCCATACCGAGTTGTATGTTTCGGCACAGAATGCTTTGGATCTGATCCCTGTGTTATCTGAGGTATATGACGAACCCTTTGCTGATTCATCCCAAATTCCAACAATGTTAGTGAGCCGTATGGCTCGTCAGCATGTGACGGTGGCATTATCCGGTGATGCTGGTGATGAGCTGTTTGGTGGCTATAACCGTTACTTGATGGCTGATCGAGTGTGGCAGCAAATGAAGCGACTGCCCTGGGGCAGTGCAAACCTTGTGGCACGGCTACTTAGAGTGATGCCTGTTCGAGGTTGGGATGCGCTAAATGCGTTGCTGACTCCTGCTCTCCCGCAACGTTTCCATTTCGCGCAGTTAGGAGATAAGTTACACAAGTTCTCGAATGTCATGAATGCAAATTCGCAGTTTTCACTTTATCGAGGCTTGATTTCTCAATGGCAAGAACCTGAGTCAGTGGTATTGAGGGGCGTCGAAGCTCCGAGCTTGATTGATGAGAGTGAAATATGGGGTGGGCTTGAAAGTTTTGTTCCATGGATGATGGCAATGGATACCCTCAGCTATATGACGGATGATATCCTTGTCAAAGTGGACCGGGCCGCAATGTCAGCTAGCCTTGAAACACGTGCGCCCTTCCTCGATCACCGGGTTGTGGAGTTTGCCTGGCGCCTACCACAGTCGCTGAAAGTGGTAGATGGACAGGGAAAATGGATCCTGCGCCAGTTGTTATACAAACATGTACCGCGTGAGCTGATTGATCGTCCTAAGCAGGGCTTTGCAATTCCTGTGGCCGCCTGGCTGCGCGGGCCTTTGCGCGACTGGGCTGAGGATTTGTTATCCGAGCAGCGTTTACAAGCAGATGGCTATTTCAATGTAGCACTGGTCAGAAAGAAATGGAATGAGCATGTCAATGGCACAAGAAATTGGCAGGCGCAATTATGGTGTATACTGGCGTTCAATAGCTGGTTGCAGTTGGAAAACAATTATTCGGGTGTTATTTTGAAATGAAGATTGCTCTAATTGGTTTGGGCTATGTTGGTTTACCATTGGCTGTGGAGTTTGGCAAACTGTATGAAACAGTGGGTGTCGACCTTTCTGTGCAAAAAGTGGCGGCATATCGTGAGTTTGTCGATCCCACCGGAGAGGTTTCCAGCGATGATTTGCGTGCTGCACACTTATTGTCTTGCCATACTGACCCCGCTGTAATTGCAGATGCCGACTTTATCGTAGTCGCTGTTCCCACTCCAGTGGATATTGCACATCAGCCCGATCTTACTCCCCTCATAAAGTCTTCCGAAACCGTCGGTCGTTATCTGAAGCGTGGTTCAACCGTGGTGTTTGAATCCACGGTTTATCCGGGTGCCACCGAAGAGATTTGTATTCCCATTATTGAAAAAGTGTCTGGTCTGAAGTGGAAGCATGACTTTTTTGTCGGCTACAGCCCCGAACGTATCAATCCAGGTGATAAAGAGCGCACCGTAACTAAAATTGTTAAGGTCGTCTCAGGGGATACACTGGAAACTCTTGAACGAGTGGCCAATGTTTACGCCAGTATTATTACTGCAGGCGTATACCGTGCAAGTTCCATCAAGGTGGCAGAAGCAGCCAAGGTAATTGAAAATACCCAGCGAGATCTCAACATTGCCTTGATGAATGAGCTGGCAGTTCTGTTCAACATTATTGGCATTGATACCCTTGAAGTCTTACAGGCTGCGGGTTCTAAGTGGAATTTCTTACCTTTCCGCCCTGGCTTGGTTGGCGGGCATTGCATTGGGGTCGACCCTTATTATCTGACGCACAAGGCGGAAGAGCTTGGTTATCACCCGCAAGTGATTCTGGCCGGACGCCGTATCAATGACAGCATGGGTAAATTTGTTGCCGAACAATTGGTCAAGCAGATGATTGTAGCTGACCTGCCTGTCAAGGGTGGTAAAGTGGCCGTATTGGGTGTGACTTTTAAGGAAAACTGCCCAGACCTACGTAATAGTAAGGTGATCGATGTGGTCTGCGAGTTGCAGAGTTATGGTATGGAAATTTATATCCACGACCCGTTGGCGGATGCTCAGGAAGCGATGCATGAATACGGTATAAACCTGCAGGAATGGGAAGCGTTACCGCAAGTAGATGCTATTGTGGCGGCTGTCAACCATCAGCAATATAATGAAATGGGTCTCTCTGCCCTGCTGGATAAGCTGCATACCGGTGGCGTATTTATTGATGTCAAAAGCAGTTACCCGGCAGATGCTATTCGCGCTGCCGGCCACCCGCTGTGGAGGCTGTAAGATGAATCATCTTGACACTTTACTTGCGGATTTGCGTAAAAAGCCTTCCCGCTGGTTGATTACCGGTGTTGCTGGATTCATTGGAAGCAATCTGCTGGAAAATCTGCTCAAGTCCAACCAGGTGGTAGTTGGCCTGGATAACTTCTCAACTGGGCATCAGCATAACCTTGATCAGGTGCAGAGTGTGCTTTCACCTGAGCAATGGAGACGTTTCGAGTTTATCAAAGGTGATATTCGCGATATGGCTGACTGTCAGCAGGCTTGTGCTAATGTTGATTACGTTTTGCACCAGGCTGCGTTGGGTTCAGTTCCTCGTTCGCTGGCAGATCCTATACTCACCAATGCTGTTAATGTCAGTGGTTTCCTGAATATGCTGACGGCTGCCAAAGATGCAGGTGTAAAGCGTTTTGTCTACGCTGCCAGTAGCTCCACTTATGGAGATCATCCGGCTTTACCCAAAGTAGAAGATACGATTGGCAAACCACTGTCCCCTTATGCAGTAACCAAATACGTCAATGAGCTATATGCCGATGTGTATGCTCGTAACTATGGTATGGAAAGTATAGGCCTGCGCTATTTCAATGTGTTTGGGCCTAGACAAGATCCCGCAGGTGCATATGCTGCAGTCATTCCAAAGTGGATTGATGCCATGTTGGCGGAAGAGGACATTTATATAAATGGTGATGGGGAAACCAGCCGGGATTTTTGCTTTATTTCTAATACGGTCCAGGCAAACCTACTGGCTGCTACATGTACCAATCCAGAGGCCATCAATCAGGTTTATAACATTGCCGTAGGGGAACGTACCAGTCTGAATCAGCTATTTACCATGATTCGGAACGGCCTGTGCAAAGGGAGTATTCCGAATGCAATTCATCGTGACTTCCGTGCCGGCGATGTCAAGCATTCTCAGGCTGATATCAGCAAGGCCCAATCCCTGTTGGGTTATCAGCCTGATCATCGGATTGAAACTGGGATGCAGCAGACTTTGAAATGGTATCTAGAACGTAGATGTGCTGCCGTGTAATAAGGCTGTTATATTAGCGTGGTTGTTGGGCGTGATACTCATCTTTCCTGAAAGCCACGCTATCAGTGGGCATGTTCCCTCAATATTTTTATATTGCCAGCGTCAATTATTTCTCAAATGAGGTAGAGGCTGATGATGCAAGGGGATGTGAGCGCTTTTTTTATTTGTTCCGGTATTTGTTTGGCAATTTTGACATATATTGCCATCCTCAAAGCATCTATCTGCGGGGCCCTTTAGAAATGAAAATCGTTCTTTTTGCCAATACGGACTGGTATTTGTACAATTTTCGCCTTTCGTTGGCCACGAATTTAAAATCCCAAGGGCACGACGTTGTATTACTCTCCCCGCCGGGGGAGTATAGTAAAAAGCTCATACAAATGGGTTTTAATTGGCAAGCTGCGCCACTGAATCGGCGTAGTCTTAACCCATTGTGTGAGTTAAGATTTTTGCTATGGCTTCGAAAGTGGCTTCTCCAGCAAAAGCCTGATCTTGTTCACAGTTTTACAATTAAATGTGCAATTTATGGTTCACTTGTCGCAAAGCTAACTTTTGTTCCCGCCAGGGTCAATGCGGTAGCCGGATTGGGATATGTTTTTACTAGTAAGGATCTTCGGGCGCGTTTTTTGAGGCCAATTGTTCGTACCCTGATGAGATTAGCGCTGACCGGTAAAAATGCTCGTCTTATATTGCAGAATCCTGATGATGTACGCTTATTTCAGAAGGCAGATATTGTGTCTTATGATTCCATTCGCCTTATCATGGGTTCTGGTGTTAATTGCAACCGTTTTATCGGTAACCATGAAGAGAGGAAAAGCCGTAGTGCTGTCAAAGTATTGTTGACGGCGCGGCTCCTATGGGATAAGGGTGTTGCTGAGTTTGTTGAGGCGGCACAGCAGTTGCGGCAGGAATGTGGAAGCAATATTCACTTTTTACTGGCAGGGTCTCCTGATCCGGGAAATCCGGCAGCGGTACCCTTACAAATTGTCGAAAGTTGGGTTAATGATGGGATTGTCGAATGGCTGGGGCATGTTGATGATATGCCGAAACTATTATCGTCAGTTGATATATTTGTATTGCCCAGTTACCGTGAGGGACTACCCAGAACATTAATTGAGGCCGGTGCTTGTAGTCTGCCACTGATTACGACCGATGTGCCTGGCTGCCGCGAAGTTGTGAGTCAGCACGGGCAGAATGGCTTGCTAGTACCTGTGCAGGATAGTCGTCAGCTTGCTGCTGCTATTCGTAAGCTGTATGAGGATCCTGATTTGCGCAAGCGGCTAGGGGCGGCTGCCAGAGAACATGTTTACCGTGAGTTTGATGAGCACATCGTACTTGCTAAAACGATTGAAGTGTATCGTGAGTTAGCATAATTTTTTGCTCTTGATTATATCTGGCATTCATGTTTTTCTATTTATTAGAGAATGTCTGTCCAAGCAATGGCCTTTTCATTTAAGTTCATCATTCTAAAGTGCCGCGAATTGGAAATGTGGCAGCTGCTGAATTTTTTAATCTTGAATGGTGTATCAAACAAAAAACTGAATTATCGCTAAATTTCCCACCAAATTTTCCTCGTGCAAATGGATTGGTTTGTGTTGTGGGTATTTTTGAAGCTTATTTGATCTGCTGTTTATTGAAAATATAGCAGTCAGTGCTAGATTATTTCACATGCGAGCATGTTAGTTTAAGTTTATTTATTTTTCATTAAGCTATTCGTCGCGGTGGGCGGTATGCAATCATCCTTGTCCGTTGGCTCGTGTGGATCAATATAAAATATGTGCCGAGTAAGATTGCAATGCATTGGTTTTCAACCCGCTGGAAAATAATCATCAAGATAATGTATCAGATGGTGGACAGTATCGAGCTAACTTCTGACGGTAATGGCCCTGCTTTTTAATTAATTGCTCCGGTATTATTGGTATGGCCGCTGTAATGCATAGATTGCGTTCAATAGTATGTGTTGAAGCTATAATGTGTTTTGTAAATATATTTAATATTAACTGCTTGGAATGTGGTTTGTTTGTGTGGTGATATAAGAGTCCAAGATGCATCGTCGCAGTGTATGTCAGTGGTGCGTTCAATATTACTGTAATATTAACCACTTTGGTGTGCAAAACTGTGCAAGCTTTTTGTATGCGTAATTATAAAAGCAGATATAAAGCCTGTGAGTTTTAGCAATTTCGGTGTCTGTTGCCAGAGCAGTATGGAAAGAACTATTGATAAAGTGTAGATGGAGACACCTGCGATCATGAAACTGACCTGCCCCCAGAATTATGGCCAAGGCCTACATAGTAAAGTCGGTTAAAAATTCCTGCTTTTGTTCCTGCCCCGCTTGTTCTCCTATGCAGAAGCCTGCTGCAAATGCCGCGGGTGTTTGATAGTCAAGCGAGCTATATGGTCTTGCTTCGTTATAATCCTTTTGCCACACAGCGAGTTCGGTCAGAACATACAAGAGACTCATGAACCAGTGCTCGTTCAGGCATTCATCGCGCAAGCGCCTGTTGAAGCGCTCGATGTAGGTGTTTTGCGTGGGCTTACCAGGCTGAGTCAGTTTCTGCTGAATTCCCTTGCTGCTGGCCCACTGGTCCAACGCATTGCGGTAAATTCTGCCCCCTGATCCGTTCTGATGCATGCCGACATGCCGTCGCACCGAGATAGGGGGCAGCTCGCGCATTCGTTGCACTGCTTCACGCTTCTGATGCGGTGTTAACGCTTTACTCCAAGTCCGATTTTGAGAGCCTCGTCGTCTAATATAGGCTCGGCTAGCAAGCGCTTCAGCCGGGCATCCTCGATATTGAGCTCCTTCTGCCCTTGGCATCCGAAACCTCCATCCCGCCGAACTTGGCCCGTCAGTTGTAGAACGAGGCATCACTAAAGCCATGCTGCCGGCACTACTCTTTCACCGCAACGCCGGCGTCAGCCTGCTTCAGAAACTCGATGATTTGCTCTTCCGAGAATCGCTTCTTCAAGTCCTTTCTCCTCATACAAGACGAACTTTACTAAGTTTCAGATGGCCCTGTTCGGGGGAGCTGATCAGTCTCAACCTATCCGGGGATGTTGAATCCGTACATTGTTGTAGCTTTTGTCGGATGGTCGTGCTCTACGTATGCCCTATCACCATGATTGCGACCCTTGTAAGTCATCCAGCGCACTGCCACGTAGCAGGTGCCGGTTGTAGCCCTGGGCTATCAGTTGTTGCCATGCTTCCAGCACCACCGGCGGTATCGGCAGCGCTTGCTGAAAGCCCAGGCGCGGATAGCGCAGCAGGCGGTGGATATCGCCGACCATTTCTTCGATCAGCCCGAATACGCCCACCATATTGGATACGCCCCAGGGAAAGGCAAAGTCGGGGGCATCCACGCTGTATGTGATGCCTGGCCATTGCACGGGCTGGGTCTGCATGACGCGGCGGATGGAGTTGGGCTTGGTGACAAAGGTGACGCAGCGGGCGGCCGGGCACAGTTGGCGCGACAAGCTCAGGTTTTCGGCAAAATTGCGCGCCTGCGGCTCCAGCAGTAGTTGCGACGCTGGCACCCCCAGCGCGAGGGCGCGTTCGGCAAAGACCTCGGCTTCCGGTCTGTTCCATAGTTCAGCGGTCCAGTTGCCGGTATTGCCGCTGATCAGCATGCGCGGGGCGATACCCTGTTGCAGCAGGCTCACCGCATGTTCCACCACCCGGATATCGTAAGAGCCGCACACCACCAGGATGTCGCTGGGCTGGTGGCTGCGGCCGGCACTCAGGAAATCCCACAGCAGGCGGGCATTGTGCAGGGTAGGTGTGGACATGAATGGCTATTTCAGCGGAATGCCCTGGCCGCTGACCGGCACGGCGGTGACGGCATTGTCCGGGCTGCCGTCAATCAGCTTGTCAGAGTAGGTGAGGTAAACCAGGGTATTGCGCTTGGCATCGACAATGCGCACCACGCGCACATGCTTGAACACGAAGGACGCGCTTTCCTTGAATACTTCTTCCTGTTTCGGTAAGGGTCGGGCAAAGCTGATGCTGCCGATCTGGCGGCAGGCGACCGAAAAGCGCGACGGGTCCTTGGCCAGGCCGACAGCACCGCCATAGCCGCCAGTCTGGGCGCGCGATACATAGCAGGCCACGCCGCTGACGGCCGGGTCGTCAAAGGCGTCCACCACCACCTTGTCGTTGGGGCTGAGCAGGCGGAAGGTGGTGGAGACCTTGCCGACTTCTTCGGCATGGGCGGTGGGCAGGCAGCACAGGCTGGTCAGCAGCAGGGTGGCACAGAGGTTTTTCACGGCAATGCCTTGTCGGGGGGAGAAAAGCTGCAGTCTAAGCCGGCGGCGCGGTTTTGCCCATGGTCGCCTGCCGCCGTTCGAATTCGCGCATTTCACTGGCAATGAAGTGGCTGATCATGGTGCGGTAGACCTCGGCAGTCAGTTGCGGATCGGCGCCCAGTTCGCCGGCCAGCTTTTCCACCCGGCGCATGACCTGATCCACCCGTTTGCCGCCTTCCACCTCGTCACTGCTCTGCTTGAAGGCTGCTGCCTGTTGCACATACAGGCCGCGCTCGGCCAGCAGGGCCACCAGCGCGCGGTCGATACGGTCTATCTGGCTGCGTACTTCGGGCAGGTTCTGGCACTGGTAAACAAATTCCATGGTGGTGTCCTCAGTGGTGGCGGGCGGCTTGCAGCAGGGCGCGGGCCAGCGGCGGGCATTGTCCTTGCAGGGCGACGCGCTCGGATTGAAACAGGGTGGCGATGAAGAAGGGATGGCCGCTCAGCTCGACTGCGCGCACTTCACCATCTTCATCAAAGGCGGTGGCTTGCAGGGGGCCATTGGTCAGTTCGCTGGCAAAGGCCGGGTTCAGTCCGTAGCGACAGCGATAGCCTTCCATGGCGGATGCCTGTCCATAAATGGCGGCCAGTTGCGAGCCGGCGGCAAAGCGGACTTCGGCCCGGGTTTCCACCAGGGCGCAGCTGAGCGGGGCGATGACGGCGCGCACGGCAGCGGGGGCGGTTTCGCCATGCTCGGCATCCTGCCAGCCCAACACATGGCGGGCGTATTCGAGTATGGCGTGCTGGAAACCGCCGCAGCTGCCCAGAAAGGGGATGCCCTGTTCGCGGGCATGGCGAATGGCCGTCAGTGCGCCGTCCATATTGCGATAGGGGCTGGCCGGTACGCACCAGATGGCGGCATGGCCTGCCAGATCTGCCGCACTGTGGATGCGGTCGGTAGCGAGCCACACCGGCTGCACCTCCACATCCAGCTGGCCGGCGGCCAGCTCCAGCGCCAGCGGGATGGCCTGATGGGCAGCCACGCCGGGATCAAAGTCGCCTACCAGTGCGATGCGGGTCATGGTCAGTCCTTTTGCGGGTTTGATTGATATCGACCAGATGTTTGTTAAGTATTGATTTGTAACAAAAATTACAGATTGCGATCAATATAACTGCGTGCATCACAAGCCGGATCGACCGGGATGCACGCAGCAGCGCTGGCGGCTGAGAGTGGCGAACAAGAGCGTAGCCTTTCCGGGGCAAGCTGCGCCGACGCCGGCAGTACCCGGTGTACGGCAGGGGGCGCAAAGCTGCCGCAGGGTTTTGCTGGTGGCGCTTAGTAGTAGTTCAGCCCCATGGCGGCCTTCACCTCACTCAGGGTGACGGCGGCCACCTGTCGGGCGCGGGCGGTGCCTTGTTTGAGCATGGCCAGAATGGCTGCCGGGTCGCGGGCGTATTCCTCGCGGCGTTGGCGGATGGGGGCTAGCAGTTCTTGCAGGCATTCTTCCAGATGTTGCTTGATGACGCTGTCTCCAAGTCCGCCTTGCTGGTAATGCTCTTTCAGGCGCTTGACCAGTTCGATATTGGGGTGGAAGGCATCCAGATAGCTGAACACCACATTGCCCTCCACCTGGCCGGGGTCGGACACGCGCAGGTGATTGGGGTCGGTGTACATCATTTTCACCGCCTGGCGGATTTCATCGGCAGTGGCCGACAGGGTGAGGGTGTTGCCCAGCGATTTGGACATCTTGGCCTTGCCGTCGATGCCGGGCAGGCGCGCGCCCACGGCCGGCACCATGGCCTTGGCTTCCACCAGTACCGGGGTGTCCACGCTGCTGTTGAAGCGGCGCACGATTTCGTTGGTCTGCTCGATCATCGGGATCTGATCTTCGCCCACCGGCACGATGGTGGCCTTGAAGGCGGTGATGTCGGCGGCCTGGGCGGCGGGATAGGTGAGGAAGCCGGCCGGAATGTCGCGCTCGTAGCCGCGTTGTTTTATTTCATCCTTGATGGTGGGGTTGCGTTCCAGCCGCGATACCGTCACCAGATTGAGGTAGTAAGACGCCAGCTCGGTCAGCTCCGGCACCAGGCTCTGGATGAAGATGGTGCTCTTGGCCGGGTCGATGCCCACCGCCAGATAATCCAGCGCCACCTGCAGCACGTTGTCGCGCACTTTCAGGTAATTGCCCATATTGTCGGTCAGCGCCTGGGCATCGGCCAGCAGCAGGAATTGCTGGCAGCGGTCCTGCAGCAGCACTCGGTTGCGCAGCGAGCCCACGTAATGGCCAAGGTGCAGCGAGCCGGTGGTGCGGTCGCCGGTGAGAATGATGTCCTGGGAAGTGATGTCGCTCGGTTTCATGTCGGGTTCCTGTTGGTAATCAAGCAAGGGAAACCATCGACAAGGAGGAACGTAGACAAAACAAAACCCGGATCCGCCTTGTCGGCAGCCTCCGGGTTGTATGCGTGCGCAGTCGCCGGTGCCACCTCAGAAGAGGCGCCACCACCAGTTGAAGGATGCGAATGCGTTGCGTGAGTTCATGTTTTCTATCACAACACGGCGGGCTTGCCGCCGTCAAGCAGCGGCTGTTGCAAAAATACCCAAAGAAAATGACAGGAACAGTGCGGGATTATTCTGAACAGCTCAGACGCTGACATCGATCACACTGCCCAGCGCCGGGGCGGCTTGCTGGTGGCCCTGGGCCGCTCTGCCGGGGAAGGCGTGGTCCGGCTGTTGCTGCCCGGCGGCAGATTGCTGCTGATCGTGGCGGGCTTCCGCCATTTCCTTGCGCAGTTCGCCGGAGAGCACGGGGGTGTCCGGTTTGCCGCTGACGCCGGCCAGCTGCGTTCCCTGGCGCCAACTGCCTGGTGCATAGCTGTGCCAGCTGGTGATGGGGAGGATGAACATGGGCCGCTCCGCTGTGGTGGTTTTGTTTGGAGCCGCCGTGGCCGGTGACAGTTCCTGCGCTGTGTTTTAAAAGTCCATTTAAAACAATGGGATATTGTGCTTGTGGCCCGGCTGTGGCGGCGATGGGCGCAAAAAAAGAAGGCATGACAGCCTTCCTTTTTTGCTTGCCAGCCTCTGGCGTGGCTTAGCGCGGCTCACAAAATAGCGTAGCGGCCCTGGAGCAAGGAGGCGCCACGCAGCAGCAGGGTTTTTGTCAGCGGCGCTTAGAAACGACGTGACAAGGTGGCCTTGTGCATGATGGTGGTGGCGATTTCTTCGATGGACTTGTGGGTGGTGCTGATGAAGGGCACGCCGTGGAAGCGGAACATGGATTCTGCTTCGTTCACTTCGAAGTGACAGTTGTCCAGGCTGGCGTATTTGGAATCCGGTCGGCGTTCCTGGCGGATATGGTGCAGGCGCGCCGGGTCGATGGTCAGGCCGAACATCTTGTTGCGGTAGGGCAGCAGCATCTTGGGCAGGGTGGGGCTGTCCAGGTCTTCCGGGGTGAGCGGGTAGTTGGCGGCCTTGATGCCGTATTGCAGTGCCAGATACAGGCAGGTTGGCGTTTTGCCGGAGCGCGACACGCCCACCAGGATGACATCGGCCTCGGCCAGGTCTTTCAGCTTTACGCCGTCGTCGTGATTGAGCGAGAAGTTCACCGCTTCGATGCGGTGGTCGTATTTCTCCTCGCTGCCCACACCATGCGCCTTGCCCAGCGTCAGCGAAGCCTTTTGCCCCAGCTCGGCTTCCAGCTCGCCGATGAAGGTATCGAAGAAATCCACCACCAGGGCATTGTCGATATGCAGTACCTGGCGTACTTCCGGATTGACGATGCTGGTGAACACCAGTGGCTTGAGGTGATCGGCTTCGGCCACGGCACGGATGTGGTGGACCACTACCTGGGCCTTTTCCACCGTGTCGATGAAGGGGATGGCCTCGCGCTTGAATTCCAGGGTGTCGAACTGGGTCAGCAGGGTATTGCCCAGCGATTCGGCAGTGATGCCGGTGCGGTCGGAGATGAAAAAGGCGGAGCGGCGGTGTGGCATGGATGCACCTGTTTCGGAATCGGTAAGAAAATAGTTGTCAGGGATTATACCCCTGCCCGCCGACTGTACGGCAGCGCAGAGGGTGCTGGCATGAATTGGCCATGATCCGCCCTGGCTATGGCTTTTGTTGTAGTTGCCACACTACATTGCGGTCACAAATCGGCAAAGAAACGCCCTTACACTCACCATTCTCGGGCGTGGTTTGCATTGATATGGGGCAAACCCTGATGTTGTGCGCTGCAAAATGGGCTACGCAAGTCCTGTGGTATTCGGCTAGAATGCGGGTTTTCTATCCGTCCAATCCAACACAGGAAGTGAAGTGATGGCAGAGAACTACGTCATCTGGTTCGAGAAGCTGCGCATGACTGACGTTGAACAGGTAGGCGGCAAGAACGCCTCCCTGGGTGAAATGATCAGTCAGCTGGCAGGCTCGGGCGTCCGAGTCCCCGGTGGTTTTGCCACTACCGCGGATGCCTACCGAGATTTCCTCCAGCACAATGGCTTGGCTGACAAGATCAGCGCCGCGCTGTCCAATCTGGACATCGACGACGTGACCGAGTTGGCACGAGTCGGCAAGGAAATTCGCCAGTGGATCATCGATACCCCTTTCCCGGCCAAGCTTGATGAAGATATCAAGACTGCCTGGGACAAGATGGTTGCCGATTCCGGTGGTGCAGATATTTCCGTAGCAGTCCGTTCTTCCGCAACCGCAGAAGACCTCCCCGATGCCTCGTTCGCAGGCCAGCAAGAAACCTTCCTGAACATTCGTGGCCTTGAAAACGTCAAGGATGCGATGAAGCATGTTTTTGCTTCCCTGTACAACGACCGCGCCATTTCCTACCGCGTGCACAAAGGCTTTGCCCACGATGTGGTGGCGCTGTCCGCCGGTGTACAGCGCATGGTGCGTTCCGACACGGGTGCTGCTGGTGTGATGTTCACCATCGACACCGAATCCGGCTTTGAAGACGTGGTGTTCATCACCGCTTCCTATGGCTTGGGCGAAACCGTGGTACAAGGCGCCGTCAACCCCGACGAATTCTACGTACACAAGCCGACCCTGAAAGCAGGTCGTCCGGCCGTGCTGCGCAAGAACATGGGTTCCAAGCTGATCAAGATGGAATTCACCGATGCTTCCCAGGCTGGCCGCTCGGTCAAGACCGTGGATGTACCGGCAGAACTGCGCAAGCAATTCTCCATCACCGACGCCGAAGTGGCCGAGCTGGCTGAATACGCGCTGATCATCGAAAAACATTATGGCCGCCCGATGGACATCGAGTGGGGCCGTGATGGTGGCGATGGCAAGCTGTACATCCTGCAAGCCCGTCCGGAAACCGTGAAGTCGCAGGAAGACCGCAAGGACACCCTGCGTCGCTACCGCCTGAACAGCAAGTCCACCGTGCTGTGCGAAGGCCGTGCCATTGGTCAGAAGATTGGCCAGGGCACCGTGCGCACCATCAAGGACGCTTCCGAGATGGATCGCGTCAAGGCTGGCGATGTACTGGTGACCGACATGACCGACCCGGACTGGGAACCGGTGATGAAGCGTGCCGCCGCCATCGTGACCAACCGTGGTGGTCGTACCTGTCACGCGGCGATTATCGCCCGCGAACTGGGTATCCCGGCCGTGGTGGGTTGTGGTGACGCCACCGACATCCTGCGTGAAGGCATGCAGGTGACCGTTTCCTGCGCCGAAGGCGATACCGGCAACATCTACGATGGCCTGCTGGACGTGGAAGTGATCGACCTCGAGCTGGACAAGATGCCGGCCGCCCCGGTCAAGATCATGATGAACGTGGGTAACCCGGAACTGGCCTTCGATTTCGCGCAGCTGCCGAACGAAGGTGTGGGTCTGGCTCGCATGGAATTCGTGATCAACCGCCAGATCGGTATTCACCCCAAAGCCCTGCTGGAATTCGACACCCTGCCGGCCGACCTGAAAGCGACCATCAGCGATCGCATTGCCGGTTACGCCAGCCCGGTTGACTTCTATGTGGACAAGATTGCCGAGGGTGTTGCCACCCTGGCCGCAGCCTTCACTCCGAAAAAGGTCATCGTGCGCATGTCCGACTTCAAGTCGAACGAGTACGCCAACCTGATCGGCGGTCAGCTGTACGAACCGCATGAAGAAAACCCGATGATCGGTTTCCGTGGTGCTGCACGCTACGTGGCTGAATCCTTCCGTGACTGTTTCGACCTGGAATGCCGCGCCATCAAGAAGGTGCGCGACGAGATGGGTCTGGTCAACGTGGAAGTGATGATCCCGTTCGTCCGTACCCTGGCTGAAGCCGAGAAAGTGGTCGAAATCCTGGCTGCCAATGGTCTGAAGCGTGGCGAAAACGGCCTGCGTCTGATCATGATGTGCGAACTGCCGACCAACGCTGTGCTGGCCGACAAGTTCCTGCAGTTCTTCGACGGCTTCTCCATCGGCTCCAACGACATGACCCAGCTTACCCTGGGCGTGGACCGCGACTCCGGTGGCCCGATTGCGGCTACCTTCGACGAGCGCAACGAAGCCGTGAAAGCCATGCTGCATATGGCGATCCAGGCTTGCCGCAAGGCTGGCAAGTATGTCGGCATCTGCGGTCAGGGCCCGTCCGACCATCCGGACTTCGCCAAGTGGCTGGTGGAAGAGGGTATCGAAACCGTCTCCCTCAACCCGGACACCGTGGTGGAAACCTGGCTGTACCTGGCTCGCGAACTGAACGCCTAACCCTGCAACTGCCGGCTGGACAGAAACCGCCCTTTCGAGGGCGGTTTTTTTATGGGCGAGCGGCATTGCTGCGGCTGACCTAAAACATGAGTTTGCTGATGGCTGCTTTAAGCATGGCTTAAGCTCACCGGACTTAAATGGTGGGGCACTTTCCCTTCATACAAGGACAGATCATGAAAAAAATTCTTGCCATGCTGAGTATCGCCGCCATCCTGCCGTTGAGCGCCCAGGCCGAATTTGTCGGCGAAGGCAGCACACCCGCGCTCACCACCGTGGCCAAGGCGTTGCAGGCCGCCGACGACAGCCGCGTCATGCTGGAGGGCAATATCGTCCGCCAGATCGATCACAAGCATTATGAGTTCAAGGATGCCAGCGGTACGGCAAAAGTGGAAATCGACAGCAAGTATCTGCCGGCTGAAAAATTTACCGCGCAAAGCAAAGTCCGTTTGCAGGGCAAGGTAGACAAGGAGTTTTCTGGCAGCAAGATTGATGTCAAACAAGTGGAAATTCTCAAATAGCCTGGCTGAGGCGGTGAGAGCATGAAAAAACCGGACTTTTGTCCGGTTTTTGTTTTGCTGGCAGCGGGGCTGTCAGGCTCCGCGCGGCAGCCCCAGCGCGTAGCGGATGACTTCGCGCTTGAGCGGGCCAGCCTTGTCGGCCAGCTGCAGGCCCAGCTTGCGCGCGGCCTTGAGCGGGCCGATTTCATTGGCAAAACCGTAGCAGAAGGCGTCCATGCCGGTCTGCATCGCCAGGTTGGCCGGCTTGCGGCGGCGTTCGTAGCGTTTGAGTACGCGGGCGTCGGCAAAGTCGTGGCCTGCGCTGACGGCATCGCCGATGACCTCGGCCAGTACCGCCACATCCTGAAAGCCCAGATTCACGCCCTGCCCGGCCAGCGGGTGGATGGTATGCGCGGCATCGCCGGCCAGTACCACGCCGTCCTTGGCATAGCTGGCGGCATGGCGACGGGTGAGGGCAAAAGAGCCGCGTGCCAGCAATTGGCGGATGCCACCCAGTTTCTGCGGAAAGCTGGCGCAGAAAGCCGACACCAGTGCTTCATCACTCAGTGCCAGCAGGCGTTTGACCTCGGTCGGGGTGTGATACCACACCAGTGAGGCGTGGCTGCCGGTGAGCGGCAGAAAGGCTTGCGGGCCGCTGGCGGTGAAACGCTGCCAGGTGATGTCCTGCTGCCCATGGTTCATTTCGCAGCTGGCCACCAGCGCATGCATGGGGTAGTCCCAGCTGGTGATGCCGATTCCGGCGGCATCGCGCACTTGTGAGCGGGCACCGTCGGCGGCCACCAGCAGGCGGGCCACCAGCACGCTGCCGTCGTCCAGGGTGACGCGCGAGGCCTTGGGCTCGTAAACAATGCTGCTGATGTGCGCCGGGCAGATATAACGGATGTCGTCTTTCTCTTGCAGGCAGGCGGTGGTGGCCAGTTGCACGATGCGGTTTTCCACGATGTGGCCCAGTGTGTCCACCCCCGCTTCGGCGGCATCGAACAGCGTGCCCTTGCTTTCCTGGTCTTCCCACACCTGCATGCGGCGGTAGGGGGCGGCGCGCATGGCGAGGATGCCTTGCCAGGCGCCCAGCCCGTCCAGCAGGCTGGCCGAAGCCGGGCTGATGGCCGACACCCGCAGGTCGGGTGGCTGGGCGCTATCAAAGGGTTGCGGCGCAGCCTGTTCCAGTACGGTAATGCGCAAGCCCTTGCCACTGAGTGCGCAGGCCAGGGCGCTGCCCACCATGCCACCGCCCACGATCAAAATATCCACGTATTCCATTGCCAGCCTCATTGGGCGCACTGCGCCTGATTCTCGTTGCACTGATGACGCGCGATTGTGGCAAAGCCGTTCGCCGGCCGCTTTGGTCTGGATCAAGGCTGTGCCAGTCAGGGTTTTTCGCCGGAATACAGTGGCCGTTCTTCCAGTACGGCGCGCAGGCGCGGGGTGACGTGCTGGATGAAGGCTTCGTATTTTTTCGGCAAGGGCTGGCGATAGGGAAACACCAGGTACACCGGCCAGCTGCCGCCTTGCCAGCCCGGCAGCACGCGGACCAGATGGCCGCTTTCCAGATAATGGCTGGCCACATAGTGCGGCAGCAGGGCCACGCCGTGGCCGGCAATCAGGCCGGAGATGAGCGAGGCATACTGGTCGCAGACCAGCATGGGACGGGTGGTGATGGATTTGAGTTCGCCGTCTTTTTCCAGCCGCCATTCGCGGCCGTAAACATGGTGGCTGTTGAGCAGGATGCGGTGGCGGCACAGGTCGTCCGGGCTGTTTAGCGGCGGGGCCTTGGCCAGATAGTCGGGCGAGGCATAGGGCGCCTCCCAGACAAAGCCCAGCGGCTTGGCCACCAGCCGGTCGTCGTGCACATTGCGCGAGCGGATACAGAAGTCGACGCCGTCGTTGATCGGGTCTTGCAGGCGGTTTTCCGCGCGCAGTTCCAGTTCCAGGTCGGGATGGCAGGCCGCCAGCTCGGACAGCATGGGGGCCAGCAGATACTGGGCAAAGGAGGCGGTGGCGCTGATACGCAGCGGCCCTTCGATCAAGCCCTGGGCCTGTTCGATGTCCGGTCCCACCTGCTCCAGCATTTCGCGCAGCTGGCGGGCGTGCTCGGCCAGGCGGCGGCCGGTTTCGGTCAGCGCCACCCGCCGGGTATTGCGTAGCACCAGCACCGTACCCAAGCCTTGTTCCAGCTCTTTCACCAGCTGGCTGATACGGCTTTTGGCGCAGCCGATGTCATCGGCGGCGGCGGTAAAACTGCCTTTGCGCGCCAGGGCGTCAAAGGCCAGCAGGGCATCGGGCGAGGGAGTCTGGCTTGTTTTCATGGCAGAACAGTGTGTGGCAAGGGCGGCAGGTTTGACGGCGTTTTTCACGATATTAGCATAGGAGTGGCCCTGTTTTTTGAACAGTACCAAGAATTTTCCCAAGGCCATGCCAGCAAGCGCCCAGGGCTGTCATTGGCATTATTGTTCTTTTTATTGAACATTGAAGATTTTCTATTGGGCTTATCCGCGATATTTGTCCTGCGTATGATTGATTGGCATGTTTTTTTGAACGATAGGCAAATCATGAAAGGCAGGACAATGAAAGTACTGGTGATTGGTGGGCGCGGTGTCATCGGCAGCGCGGTGGTGGAGCTGCTGTCCGCGCAGCATCAGGTGCTGGTGGGCGGGCGCAGCAGTGGTGATGTACAGGTGGACATGACCGACCCGGCCAGCATCGAGGCGATGTATCAGGCGCATCCTGATCTGGATGCGGTGGTGGTGACGGCCGGCCATGTGCCGTTCAAGCCGCTGTCGCAATTGACTGAGGCCGACTGGCAGGACGGGCTGAATCACAAACTGCTGGGACAGGTGCGGCTGGTGCAGAGCGGTGCCCGTCATCTTAAAGCCGGTGCGGTGTTCGTGCTGACTTCCGGCCTGCTGGAGCGTGAACATATCAGCGGCGGTAGTTGCGCCAGCCTGGTCAACGCCGGCCTGGCGGCCTTTGTGCGCTCGGCGGCGCAGGAGCTGTGGGGCCGGGCGCGGGTGAATCTGGTCAGCCCCGGCCCGGTGGCGGGGGATGAGCGCGGTGCCGCGGCCTTTGCCGGTTTCATGTCGATCAGCAGCGAACAGATTGCCCGGAGTTATCTGCGTGCCCTGAGCCAGCCCTTGAGCGGCAAGGTGCTGGAAGTCTTTGCCGAAGTCACGCGCTAGGACGGGATATGGGAGAATGACCGCCGCTGGCGATGGTCGCCGGCGGCTTTTTCTTTTGCGATGGATTACCCATGTTGCCTGCCTTTGCGCTGAGTACTGCCATGTTGTTGTGGGCCAGCGCCTTTATCGCGCTCAAGATCGTGTTTGCCGTATTCGACCCGCTGGCGGTGTTGTTTGCCCGCATGGTCATTGCCAGCTGCTGCCTGCTGCCCATGTTGTGGCAACGTGGCGAGCGCTGGCGTTACCAGCGCGGCGACTGGCGCTGGATGCTGGCCATGGGCCTGGCCGAGCCCTGTCTGTATTTTCTGTTCGAGGCGCAGGCACTGGTGAATACCTCGGCCTCGCAGGCCTCGGTGATTACCGCCACCCTGCCGCTGCTGACCGGGGTGGGGGCGATGCTGTTCCTGCGTGAAAAGATGACGCCACGTAACTGGCTGGGGCTGGCGGTATCGTTTGTCGGCGTGTTGTGGCTGACGCTGGATGGCCAGGCTTCGGCGCAGGCGCCGCATCCGGCGCTGGGCAATCTGCTGGAGTTCTGCGCCATGCTGTGTGCCACCTGCTATGTGCTGATTGCCAAGCGCTTGTCGCGCCGCTATTCGGCCCTGGCCATTACCGGCATGCAGACCGTGCTGGGCAGCATCTGGTTTGGCGTGGCCTTGCTGACGCCTTGGGCACAGTGGCCGGCGCACTTTCCGCTCTTGCCCAGCCTGCTGGTGCTGTACCTGGGAGCTTGCGTCACCCTGGGGGCTTACGGCCTGTATACCTGGGCGGTCAGCAAGATGCCGGTGGCGCATGCCTCGGCCTTTATCAACCTGATTCCCTTGTTTACCGTGCTGCTGGCCTGGCTGTTGCTGGGCGAAACGCTGCTGGGCAGCCAGTGGCTGGCCTGCCTGCTGGTGTTGGGCGGGGTGGTGCTGGGGCAGCAGCGTGCTGGCAGCCATTGATACGGCAGCGGCACTGGCGCTGCCGGGCCGCCGCTCTGCGGGTGATCCGGCATGTTTTTGCAGCAAGGGCCAGGCGGATGCCATGTCGTGGCTTCAGTTTTGGCCAGGCTGGCCGATAGTGAAGGCAGCGTCCGCGTAGTGCCACTTGGCATGAGCAGGCGTCACTGAGGTGGCAGACCTTAGCCAGGGATAACAACAGAATGGATGGCGGTGATGAATAGACAAGGGCGAAATGCCGGCAGCAGGATGGTGGTTCTCTGGCTTGGGCTGGGGATGCTGGGGCAGCTGGCAGTGGCGGAAGACAAGGTGGGGGCTCCCATCGTATTGCCGGGCAAGCAGAGCCCGACAGCGAGCGCGGCCAAGCCGGCGGCTGCCGAGGCGGCATCGGCACCCTTAGTCAGCCGCAAGACCATTATCCTGCCTACCAAACTGGCCGCTTCCATGGCTGCGGCACGCGCCAAGCCCAAGGAGCCGGAGACCATGGCACCCGAGGTGAAACAGGCACCGGCACCCGAGATCAAGGCGCTGCACGAACCCAGCCCGGAAGTCCATGCCCCGGGCAGCAAGCCGCATGCCAAGGCGGTGGCGCATAAAAAGCCGGCCCGACACCGCAGCAGCCGGCCGCCACGCAGCAGTTCGCCCTATGCCTCGCAGTTGCAGCAGATCCGCGAACAGGTGGCGCACATCATGGCGGCCAGCAGCCGCCATTTCAATGGACAGGATCGTGCTTATTTCCGCGCGCTCAGCGACCAGCAAGCTGCCCGTGCCACGGTGGTCAGCTGCTCCGATTCCAGCGTGCCGACCGATATTCCGGCCAAGGGCGTGGTGGATGGCTTGTATCTGGTGCGCGCTGTCGGCAACCAGTTGCAGCCCATGGTGGGCACCATCGAATACGGTATCCGCCAGTTGCATACACCGGTGCTGATTTTTGCCAGCCATGCCGCCTGCGCATCGATCAAGGCGGTGGCGGGCGAGGAGGAGCCATCCAGCGCGGATATGGCGACCGTGGTCGATCACATGGGCTTGCCGCAGGGCATAGACAGTACCAATGGTGCGCTGCTCAACATCAATAATCAGGTGGAAGGTGCCATTCTGACCTTCTCCGGAGAAGTGGAAGCCGGCCGGCTGGCGATTCTGGGCGGCTATTTCGACTGGCGCAATGATCTGAAACGGGGCAGTGGCAAGCTGATCATCACCAATCTGAATGGCGAGACCGACCCTGCCAGAATCCGCCAGCTGATGAAGCAGGGCCAGTATTTCAGCTACAGCTTCATGCACTGACACCCAGCCATCCCTCCCTCACGACCGACCGCCACCGCGCCATTGCGCCGTGGCGGTTTTTCTTGTCTGGCGGTTTTGTAAGCCGCCTGCTACAGCACCGTCGTAGGTTTGTTTGTGCGGAGCGAGGAGCTTATTCAAAAAAAGCTGAAATTGCCGGGGTAGTTTGGTTTGGCGCAAAACTCCGGAGCGATAAGGGGAGTAATCTGGCTGCAATTAAGACGGTCCATTGAAAACAAAGGCTGTCAGGCGATTTATTGCTACAGATTAATGAGTCTTTTTGTAGTGGGTTAATTACAAAAATGGCTTGGTGATTCCGGCAATCCAGCAGCAGCGTGATCGATTGATGTTGAATGGATAATCACGCGGGATTAAACCGGAGCTGAAAGATTTCTTTCTTTATTATTGGAGTAGCATCATGTCTGTTTCCACTCTCGAACAACTGGATGCGCTGGTAGCGCGTGTCAAACAGGCCCAGGCGGTTTTTGCCGAATTCTCCCAGCAGCAGGTCGATGCCATCTTCCGCAGTGCCGCACTGGCGGCCGCCGATGCCCGCATTCCGCTGGCGCGCATGGCGGTGGAAGAAACCGGCATGGGGGTGATGGAAGACAAGGTGATCAAGAATCACTTTGCCTCCGAGTACATCTACAACAAGTACAAGGATGAAAAAACCTGCGGCGTGCTGTCGGAAGACGACAGCTTCGGCACTATCACCATTGCCGAACCCATTGGCATCCTGTGCGGCATCGTGCCCACCACCAACCCTACCTCCACCGCCATATTCAAGGCGCTGATCGCACTGAAAACCCGCAATGCCATCATCTTCTCGCCGCATCCGCGGGCGCGTCGCTCCACCTGCGAAGCGGCACGGCTGGTGCTGGAAGCCGCGGTGGCTGCCGGCGCCCCGCAGGACATCATCGGCTGGATCGACGAGCCTAGCGTGGAGTTGTCCAACGCGCTGATGCAGCACCCGGACATCAACCTGATCCTGGCCACCGGCGGCCCCGGCATGGTGCGTGCGGCTTACTCATCCGGCAAGCCGGCCATTGGCGTGGGCGCGGGCAATACCCCGGCGGTGATCGACGAAACCGCCGACATCAAGCGCGCCGTGGCCTCCATCCTGATGTCCAAGACCTTTGACAACGGCGTGGTGTGCGCCTCGGAGCAGTCGGTCATCGTGGTGGACAGCATTTACGAGGCCGTGCGCGAACGCTTTGCCCGCCATGGCGGTTACATTCTCAGCGCGCAGGAAACCGCCGCCGTGGCCGGGGTCATCCTCAACCGTGGCAATCTGAATGCTGCCATCGTCGGCCAGAGCGCGGTCAAGATTGCCGCCATGGCCGGCATTGCCGTACCGGCCGACACCAAGGTGCTGATTGGCGAAGTGAGCGATCTGAGCAATGACGAAGCCTTCGCCCACGAAAAGCTGTCACCCACGCTGGCCATGTATCGCGCGCGTGATTTTGCCGACGCTTGCGACAAGGCCGCAGCGCTGGTGGCACTGGGCGGCATCGGCCACACCTCGGCGCTGTATACCGATCAGGACTTGCAGGGCGAGCGCATCCGCACTTTTGGCGACAAGATGAAAACCGCGCGCATCCTGATCAACACCCCGTCCTCGCATGGTGGCATTGGCGACTTGTATAACTTCAGCCTGGCGCCGTCGCTGACGCTGGGTTGTGGCTCCTGGGGCGGTAATTCCATCTCGGAAAACGTCGGCCCCAAACACCTGATCAACAAGAAAACCGTGGCCAAGAGGGCGGAAAACATGCTGTGGCACAAACTGCCCAAGTCCATTTATTTCCGTCGCGGTTGCCTGCCGGTGGCGCTGGAAGACCTGGCCGGCAAGAAGCGCTGCCTGATCGTCACCGGGCAATACCTGTTCGAACACGGCTTTGTCGACGAGCCCATCCGCCTGTTGAAAAAGATGGGGCTGGAAGTGGAAGTGTTTTTTGAGGTGCCGGCCGACCCGACACTGGCCATCGTGCGCAAGGGGGCTGATCTGGCCCATGCCTTCCAGCCGGACGTGATCATGGCGCTGGGTGGTGGCTCGCCGATGGATGCCGCCAAGATCATCTGGGTGATGTACGAACACCCGGAAGTGCATTTCGCCGATCTGGCGCTGCGCTTCATGGACATCCGCAAACGCATTTACCAGTTCCCCAAGCTGGGTGGCAAAGCCATGCTGGTGGCGGTGCCCACCACCTCCGGCACCGGTTCGGAAGTCACCCCGTTTGCCGTGGTGACGGATGAAGTGACCGGGGTGAAATATCCGATTGCCGATTACGAACTGACCCCGCACATGGCCATTGTCGATGCCAATCTGGTGATGGACATGCCCAAATCGCTCACCGCCTTTGGCGGCATCGACGCGGTGACGCATGCGCTGGAAGCCTATGTGTCGGTGATGGCCAATGAATACTCCGACCCGCAAGCCCTGCAGGCGCTGAAGCTGCTGAAGGACTACCTGCCATCGGCCTATCTGAACGGCGCACGCGACCCGAAAGCGCGCGAGCAAGTGCATAACGCCGCCACCATTGCCGGCATCGCCTTTGCCAATGCCTTCCTCGGCGTGTGCCACTCCATGGCGCACAAGCTGGGTGCGGAATTCGGCCTGGCGCACGGCCTGGCCAATGCCTTGCTGATCAGCAATGTCATCCGCTATAACGCCGCTGACATCCCGACCAAGCAAACCGCCTTCAGCCAGTACGACCGGCCCAAGAGCGTGGCGCGCTATGCCGAAATCGCCCGCCACCTGGGGCTGGAGGCCGAACGCGATCACCAGCGCGTGGAAAAACTGGTGCAGTGGGTGGACGAGCTCAAACAGACACTCAATATCCCCATGTCGATCCAGGCCGCGGGTGTGAGCGAGGCCGATTTCCTGGCCAAGGTGGACAAGCTGGCCGAGGCGGCTTTCGATGACCAGTGCACCGGCGCCAACCCGCGCTATCCGCTGATCAGCGAACTCAAGCAACTGCTGCTGGACAGCTACTACGGCCACGCCTGGTGCGAAGCCCATCTGCGCGAGGCCGCCACCGTGGATGCAGCAGCTGTGGTGAGCAGCAAGTCCAAGGGCAAGCTCAAGGCGGTATAAGGCTTTAGTGCATCGCCCGACAGGCCCGGAGCACGCTCCGGGTTTTTTTGCGTCGGGCACCGCGGCGGGGGGCTGGTCGCCGTGGCGGCTGGCGCAGTAGCATGCAGGCTGCCGAGCCGCATCAGGAGGAGGGCGGAGGATGGCCGAGCGTATCGATTATGGCCGCAGCATCATGCAGGGCATTCACGCCATGCAGGCCGACAGCAGCCGGACCTTTGCCCGCCACAGCCACGAGGAATTCGGTATCGGGCTGATCGTGCGCGGAGCCCAGCGTTCTTTCAGCGGCCGTGGCACGGTGGAGGCCGGGCCGGGCGACCTCATCATGGTCAATCCCGGTGAAGTGCACGATGGCCAGCCCTTGCAGGATGGCGGGCGCGCCTGGCGCATGCTGTATATCCAGCCAGCACTGTGGCAACAACTGGCAGAGGAGCTGGCCGAACACGCGGGCAGCCCGCAGCCGCTGCTGTTGCCGCAGCTGAGTGATGCCGGCCTGCGACAGCAGTTTGTCCAGGTGTTTGCCCTGTTGTGCGGGCAGGCGGCTGCCAGCTTGCCGGCCGAGCAGGCCATGTTGCAGCTGCTGTCACGCTTGTTGCCGGCGCATGGCTATCGCCCGCCGTCGTCGGGTTGTTCCGCCGCCATCGCTCGCGTACGGGCGCTGCTGGATGATGCACCCACGCAGTCACACAGCCTGTCCACGCTGGCGGAGCTGGCCGGCATCAGTCGTTTTCGCCTGCTGCGCAGCTTTAGTCAGCAACTGGGTTGCAGTCCGCATGACTACCTGCAACAGCGGCGACTGAGCCTGGCGCGCGGGCTGATCGCACAGGGCAGGGCGCTGGCCGAGGTGGCGGCGGCCGTGGGCTTTGCCGACCAGAGCCATATGAACCGCGTGTTCCTGCAGCGGCTGGGCATTACTCCCGGCCGCTATGCCCGCGCCCTGCGCTAGCGCGGCTGAGCCCTCCTGTCGCGGCCTGGCGCCTCCTGGCCCCTGTTGTCTGCGGCGACGCGCCTGGCATCGGGGGCCGCTGCCATTGCTCAGCCGCTCTTGGGTGCCGTGCAGCCTCTGCTGCAATAACATCCAAGCCGGAGCAGGCCGGCATCGGTTTAGCTAACGGTTTCCTCCCCTGTGACTGGAGCCGCCGATGTCTTCCCGCTGGATTGCCTATCTTTACCTGCTGCTGGCCATGCTGGGCGCTGGCAGTACAGTGGTGGTCAGCAAGCTGGTGTCCGCCAGCCTGCCGCCTTTTACTGCCACCGCCATCCGTTTCGGCATGGCCTTGCCGCTGTTTGTGCTGCTGCTGCGCTGGCGGCGTGCTGACTGGCCCAGGCTCTGCCGGCATGACTGGCTCATCCTCATCCTGCAGGCGGGGGCGGGGAGCGTCGGCTATACCGTGTTGCTGCTGGCCGGCGTGCGCTTGAGCACGGCCGCCAGTGCCGGTGTGATGATGGGCACGCTGCCGGCGGTGTCCAGTCTGCTGGCCTTGCTGTTGTTCGGTGAGGGCTGGCGCTGGCGGCAAGGGCTGGCCCTGCTGCTGTGCAGTGCCGGGGCGATGACGGTGTCGCTGCCGGCGGGGGCGACCTGGTCGTTCCGCAGCGCCGGCGAGCTGGCCGGCAACGGGCTGATCCTGCTGGCGGTAGCCTGCGAAGCGCTGTTCATCCTGCTTAACCGCCGTTTGCGGCAGCCATTGCCGCCGCTGGTCTTGTCCTGCTATCTGTGCGCGCTGGCCTTGTTGCTGGCCTTGTCGGCTGCCGCGCTGGAGTGGCAGGGTAGCTGGCAGGTGTCTGCGGCTGCGCTGCTGGGCCTGGCCTATTACGCGCTGGTGCCAACCGTGCTGGGTTTTGTGCTGTGGTATGCCGGCGCGGCGCGGGTGGCGGCCAGTGAGGCGGCAGTGTTTACTGCGGTCATGCCGGTGTCGGCGCTATTGTTTGCCGCGGTGCTGCTGCACGAGGAAATCCGCCTGTCTCAGCTGGCCGGCATGGTCTGCGTGCTGGCGGCCCTGTCATTGCAGCTCTGGCCGGCGCGGCGTCGTTCCGCAGCCGCAGGACAATCCGGGTGAGCTGCGTGCCGCGCAGGCTTGCCTGAAGGTCAAATCTTCTGTCATAAATGATCACCACTTCTGGCAATGGAGCAGATCATGCAGCTAAGCGACTTTCCCTTTGGCGTCACCGACTGGTCGACCATCACCGCGACCGAGCATCCCGGCGAAAGCGGGATGGCACAATGGCGGACCTGCCAGTTCGGCAACATCCGCGTGCGTATGGTGGAGTACAGCCCCGGTTATCTGGCCGATCACTGGTGTCGCAAGGGCCATATCCTGCTGTGTCTGGAGGGCGAACTGCTGACCGAGCTGGCCGATGGCCGCCGCTTCATGCTGACGCCCGGCCTGAGTTATCAGGTCAGTGACGAGGCCGAGCCACACCGCTCCTCGACCAAGACCGGGGCGCGGCTGTTTATTGTTGATTGAACCCCGTCCCAGCCGGCCTCATGGCCTGGCTGCGGTCCGGGCTGACCGGCCTTGGTGGCTCCGGGCCGGTTTTCTCCTCTCTGCCATCCTGCTTGTTTTTTGTCTGCAGCTATCCCGTCCCTGTTCGCTCACTGGCTTTTACCATCTTGCCGGCTGCATTTTATTGTCATTGTCATTAAAATGGCGGTGATTATTTGCTGTGGCCTTTGTTTCATATCGAATGAATAAACCGGATTTTCCATGGCACTGATATTGCAGTGCTGGCCGTGCCGGTCGGAGAAGGCCAATAAGCGGAATGGGGCGGCTAGGGCTGTCACCAACAGTTTTTAATACAAGTTTGATTTGACGGCAGGTCGAATCAACACAAGCCTGTAGTATTACTCTTACATAATGCTTGGTGATCGCGCTGGGGCCGCAGACAGGGGGCGCGATAAACACAATAAGATCAATGAACAAGCAGTTCGTGGTGACCTAACAAATACAGAGAGAGCGCAAGCAATGCTTATCAGCAATATGAGTATCCGCAGCAAGTTCTTTGCCGGATTTGGTTTGATTCTGGCCCTGATGTTGATAATCGGTATCAATGCCGGGCTTGGTGTGTCTGAGTTGGCCGACCAGGCTAATCTGATTGAAAATGATATCTATCCCAAGGCACAGCTGGCAGATAATCTGGTCAAGCGGGCTATTCTTGTTGAAGATCTTTGTTATCAGGCGGCACTGGAAACCAATCCTGGCCAACTTGATAAGCTGGTTGACAGTATCAGGCTCAATGCCAAGGCAAACAGTGATGATATGGAAAAATTATCGCTGCTGGTTAAATCGGCCGAAGGCAAACGTTTGTTTGATAATATCCAGAACGCCCGCGCTGCCATTCGCAGCAAATACGACACCCTATTCGCCCTGTTGAAACAGAAGGACAGTAGCAAATCACTGGATTTTGTCAGAACGGAATTCAGTCCTTCCCTGAAAGGCTTTCAGGACGCAGTCAATCAACTGTCGCAGCATCAGGACAAGAAAATGAATGCGGCAGTCGGCAATATCCGTGCGCAAGCCCACGACACCGGCACCATCGTGCTGATCGTGGCCAGTGTGGCCATGCTGCTGGGCATCGGGCTGGCCATCATCATGTCGGGTAATTTTGCCCGGCGCATCGGCATGGCCCAGCAGCTGGCCGAACATGTGGCGGCCGGGAATCTGCAGCCGGACGATACGGCAGCCGGCCCGCAGGATGAACTGGGCAAGCTGATGCACTCGCTGTTGCAAATGCGCCAGGAGCTGGCCGGCATCATCCGCCAGGTGGTGCAGGGGGCGCAGGAGGTGGCGCAGACCGCGCAGCAGGTGTCCACCGCCAGCAGCCAGGTTTCCTCCAGCGTGCATACCCAGTCGGCATCCACTTCATCGGCCGCCGCAGCGGTGGAGCAGCTGACGGTGAGCATCGAGCATGTTTCCAGCAATGCGCGCAGCGCCGCAGGCAAGGCCAGTGATGCCGGTGCCGCTTCCGATACCGGCGGCACCCATGTCGCAGCCGCTACCGAAGACATCCAGACCGCTGCCGGCGATATCCGCGAGGCGGCCAGTGACATCATCAATCTGTCCGAGCAGGTGAAGGGCATCGGCAATATCGCCACCGTGATCAAGGATGTGGCGGATCAGACCAATCTGCTGGCACTGAATGCGGCCATCGAGGCCGCGCGTGCCGGCGAGCAGGGACGTGGTTTTGCCGTGGTGGCCGACGAGGTGCGCAAGCTGGCGGAGCGTACTTCGCGCTCGGTGCAGGAGATTGCCAGCATTACCAGCAGCATAGACCACGAGACGGCCATGGCGGCCGAACGCATGCAGCAAGCCAGTCAGGATGTGGCCAAGGTGGCGGATACCGCCAGCCTGGCCCGGCAGTCCATGCATGCCATCTGCGACCGTTCGGCCGAGGTGACCGTGGCGATGAATGAAATATCCGATGCCCTGGGCGAGCAGCGCACGGCGGCCAGCAGCCTGTCGCGCAGCGTGGAGGCCATCGCCCAGATGTCGGAAGAGAATGCCGCCGCCATCGGCTCGGTGGCCAGCGCGGCCAGCCGCATGGCGGCAACCTCGCAGACCCTGCAACAAAGCGTGGCCAAGTTCCGGCTGTAAGCCGGCATGGGCTGGGCCACCGGTTTGCTCAGGCCGGTTTGTTCTTGCGGCTGGCGCGCACCGGCTTGCTGGTGGCGGCGCTGTCATCCGCGCTGAGCGCCACCGGCTTGACCTTGGCGCTAGCGGTTTTGGGTTTGACCGCCGGTTCGCCCTTTTGCAGATGCAGCAGGCGGCGGCGGATGTCGTCGGTATCCAGCCAGATATCCTCGCCCTTGCTGATGCGTTCCAGCTCCTGATCGCTCAGGAAGGGACGGCAGACATTGCGCATCACCTTGTCGAACCACTTGCGGCTGGCCATCACCTGTGCCGCCTGCTCATTGCCCTTGCCGACGGAGGCCGACGAGTAGTTGTGAAACATCAGCTGACAGGTGTCATGCACGATCAGCTCGTCGCCAGCCAGGAAGATCAGCGCACCCATGGAAAAGGCACGCGCTTCCAGAATGGTGATGACATGGGCTTCGCTGGCGGCGATGTTGTTGATGATCTGCAGGCCGGTATCGAAATTGCCACCCGGCGTGTTCAGGTGCAGGAAGATCAGGTCGGTGGCACTGGCGGTGCGCAGGGTGTACAGCAGGTCGGTGTACTGGATGGGCTCGACGATTTCACCGGACAGATAGTAGGAAATCTGCCGGATCACACCTTGGGATTCGTAGCGGCGGAAGGCGGGCAGCTTGACTGCCTCATCGTCGTCATCGTCATCGCTGCGGCCTTGCAGCGGGGCGGGGTAGCGGGAGTGTGTCATCGCATTTTCCTGTTGTTGTAAGGATGAGGAAGACTGCGTCTTGCCCTTTTAGTGTAGTCCCGCTGATGATTTGTCAGCCAGTGTGTTTCCATGCTGTTTTGCGCCACATCCAGCACGACGGGCAGAAAAAACGCCTGCGGCAAGGTGCGGCAGGCGTTGGTGGCAAGGCAGGCGGGCAAGCTCAGCCCAGCTCCTTCAGCAGCTCCTTTACCCGCACCAGCCGCAGGCCCACGTCTTCTATTTTCGTTTCCACCCGCAGCTTGTCCTGCCCGGCCAGTTTGTAGTTCTTCTTGCTCTGGATCAGCTGGATGATCTTCATCGGGTCGATCGGCGGGTTCTTGATGAACTGCAGCTGGATGGCCACTTCGCTGGCATCCAGCTTGGCCACGCCCAGCGGCTTGGCCAGCAGGCGCAGGCGGTGGCTTTCGATCAGCGTTTTCACCGTTTGCGGCGGCAGGCCGAAGCGGTCGATCAGCTCCTCGTGGATGTCGTCGATGTCCTGCTCGGTCTCGCAAGTGGCCAGACGCTTGTACAGCACCAGCCGTTCATGCACATCCGGGCAGTAGGCGTCCGGCAGCAGCGCCGGGCTGTGCATATTGATTTCGGTGGTGACGCCCAGCGGCGCGTCCAGGTCGGGCTCGCGGCCTTTTTTCAGGTCGCGCACCGCTTGCTTGAGCATCTCGGTAAACAGCGAAAAACCCACTTCCTGCATCTCGCCCGACTGGCCTTCACCCAGCACTTCGCCGGCGCCGCGGCTTTCCATATCGTGCATGGCCAGATAGAAGCCGGCGCCCAGCTCGCCGGATAGCTGGATGGCTTCCAGCCGCTTGCCGGCGTCCTTGCTCATGCCGTCCGGGGTGAGCAGATAGGCATAGGCCTGGTGATGGCTGCGGCCCACCCGGCCACGCAGCTGGTGCAGCTGGGCCAGGCCGAACTTGTCGGCGCGGTTGATCAGGATGGTGTTGGCATTGGGAATATCGATGCCGGTTTCGATGATGGTGGAGCACAGCAGCACATTGAAGCGCTGTTGCAGGAAATCGCGCATCACCTGTTCCAGCTCGCGCTCGCGCAACTGGCCGTGGGCCACGCCGATGCGCGCTTCCGGCACCAGTTCGGCCAGTTTTTCCCGCATGTTTTCGATAGTGTCCACTTCGTTGTGCAGGAAGAACACCTGGCCGCCGCGCTTGAGTTCGCGCAGTACGGCCTCGCGGATCACCCCATTGCTGGCCGGGCTGATAAAGGTTTTCACCGCCAGCCGGCGGTTGGGTGCGGTGGCGATGACCGAGAAGTCACGCAGCCCTTCCAGCGCCATCGACAGCGTGCGCGGAATCGGTGTGGCGGTGAGGGTGAGCACGTCGACATTGGCGCGCAGGCGTTTGAGCTGTTCTTTCTGGCGCACGCCAAAGCGGTGTTCTTCGTCGATGATCACTAGCCCCAGGTTCTTGAACTGTACGTCCGGCTGCACCAGCTTGTGGGTGCCGATGACGATGTCCACCGTGCCCTCGGCCAGCCCGGCCAGCGCGGCCTTGCTTTCCTTGGCGCTGCGGAAGCGCGACAGCTCGGCAATCTTCACCGGCCAGTCGTTGAAACGGTCGGAGAAATTCTGGTAATGCTGCTCGGCCAGCAGGGTGGTGGGCACCAGCAGCGCCACCTGCTTGCCGCCCATTACCGCGACAAAAGCGGCGCGCAGCGCCACTTCGGTTTTGCCAAAGCCCACGTCGCCACACACCAGGCGGTCCATCGGCTTGCCGCTGCACATATCGTGAATCACCGCTTCGATGGCATTGGCCTGATCGATGGTTTCCTCGAAGCCGAAGCCGGCGGCAAAGGCATCGTAATCGTGGTGGGACAGGCTAAAGCTGTGGCCCTCGCGTGCGGCGCGCTGGGCATAGAGGTTAAGCAGCTCGGCGGCGGTGTCGCGGGCTTTTTCCGCGGCGCGTTTCTTGGCTTTTTCCCAGGCCGGGTTGCCCAGCTTGTGCAGCGGGGCCTGCTCGGACGGGCCACCGGCATAGCGCGAAATCAGGTGCAGCTGGCTCACCGGCACATAGAGCGTGGCATTGTCGGCGTATTCCAGCTGCATCAGCTCAGTTTCGCCTTCGCCCAGGTCCATCGACACCAGGCCGATATAGCGGCCGATGCCGTGCTGCTCGTGCACCACCGGGTCGCCGGATTTCACCTCGGCCAGATCGCGCAGCATGGAGTCCGAGCTCATCTTCACATGGCGGCGGCGGGTGTGGCTGCGTGCGATGTGCTGGTACAGCTCGCTCTCGGTAATGATGGACAGCGGCGGCTGTTGCTGGGCAAAGCCGGAATACAGCGGGGCCACCACCAGCGCCAGCGGCATGTTGCCGCTGGCAAAGTCCTGCCAGTGGTCGATCAGTTGCGGCTTGATGCCATGCTCGTGCAGGAACTGCACCATGGTTTCGCGCCGGCCCAGGCTTTCTGCCGTCAGCAGCACGCGCTGGCCGCTGTGTTGCAGATAATGCGCCAGCTTGTGCAGCGGGTTGTCGGCACGGCGCTCGACGGCCAGGTCGGGCAGCATCAGGCTGGCAGAGTCTGCGTCGCCGCTGGCGGGGATTTCAATGCGCGAATAGGGCTTGATGCGGCCGAGGAATTCGTCCTGGCGCAAAAACACATCGGCCGGCGGCAGTACCGGACGTTCCGGGTCGCCCTGTGCCATGTGGTAGCGGTTCTGCACGTCTTTCCAGAAGGTGTCGGCAGCCCCGGCCACGTCGCGGTGCAACACCACCAATGCCGATTCGCCCACGTAGTCGAACAGGGTGGCGGTTTGGTCGAAGAACAGCGGCAGGTAGTACTCGATGCCGGCCGGGAACAGATTGGCCGATACCTCTTTATAAATGCGGCTCTTGGACGGGTCGCCCTCCATGCGCTCGCGGTAGTGCTGGCGGAAGGCGGTGACGCCGCTTTCATCGGCCGGGTATTCCCGTGCCGGCAGCATGCGGATTTCCGGCACCGGGTACAGCGTGCGCTGGCTGTCCGGGTCGAAGGTGCGCAGGCTGTCGATTTCCTTGTCGAACAGGTCGATGCGGTAGGGCAGGGGGCTGCCCATGGGGAACAGGTCCACCAGGCCGCCACGAATGGAAAACTCGCCCGGCGCCATCACCTGGGTGACGTGGTTGTAGCCTGCCGTCACCATGTCGGCGCGCAGTTGCTCCACATCCAGTGCCTGCTTGCTCTGCAGCAGAAAGGTGCGACCCAGCAGGTAGCTGACCGGCGCCAGCCGCGTCATGGCGGTGCTGACCGGAGCAATCACCACCTGGCATTCGCCGCGGTGGATCTGCCACAGCGTGGCCAGCCGCTCGCTCACCAGCTCGCCGTGTGGCGAAAAATGGTCGTAGGGCAGGGTTTCCCAGTCGGGCAGCAGCGCGGCCTTGATGTCGGGCGCAAACCACGGCAGTTCGGCCTTCAGTCGCTGGGCGGCCTGGGCATCGGCAGTGAGAATGAGCAGGGTGTGGCCAGCCTGGGCCAGACCAGCCAGTACGGCCGCGTCCAGACCATCCGGCAGGGCGGGACAGCGGGTCTTTTGACCGGCCGGGGCAATGCGGGGCAGAGTGTCCAACATTCTTCTTCACATTCGTGGATCTGCGGGTATTATACCAGCGGGCATTTCATACCAAAGGTGTGTTTGCCATCCATTTACAAGAGGCCACAAGGCCCGCGACCCGCCAGGCATCTGAACCACACTTCGAATAATGACTGCCCCCGAACCAAGAGCGGGCAGGGTCAATGCATGGCTGCAAAGGACTGGGAGAGTGAATACAAAGGGGATGTTTGCAAGCTGGGCGGCCTTTGCGCTGTTCGCTGCCAGCTTGTTGTTATGGCCCAGGCACGAGCTGGGTGAAATACCTCTATATGGTTTCCTGCCGCATGGCCTGTTTGCCGGCTGGCTGCTATGGCGTGGCGCTGGCGTGGCCTGGCGCTGGCCGGTGGCGGCATGGCTGATCAGCATGCAGTGGCTGGCCTGGCCATGGGCGCTGGCCCTGTCGGCGTCGCTGCTGCTGATGCTGCCGGGCGCACGCCTGCTGCAAGGCACTGCCGGTGAAGAGGATGGCTCGGCCATTGCCCAGTTGCTGTGGCGGCTGCTGGAAGTGTCCGCCTATCTGCTGGCACCGCCGATTGCCTTGCTCGGCGTCTTTTCACTGTGGCATGGCGCCTTGCCGCAGGTATTGCAATGGACGGCGCTGGCTGCCGGCTGTGCCATGCTGGCCATGACCTGCTGGCTGCCGTTGTTGCGCATGTCCGGCTGGCCCGAGCAGCGCCGCCTGCTGGAATTGCTGGTGATTCTGCTGGTGATGCTGGTGGTGTGGGCCTCCATGGTCAGCAATGCGCAAAGCCTGCCTTTTCCCCGTCCGGTCCTGTTCTTCCCGCTGCTGATCTGGGCTGCCTTCCGTGGCCGTCTGCTGGGGGCCTGCCTGTCCGGTTCGCTGCTCTGCCTGCTGCTGTCGCTGCCGTGTTATCTGCCCGGCCTGTATCTGCATGCCGGCGTGACCGAGCTGATGAACGACACCGTGCTCTGCCTCACCTTCATTGTGGCGGCCTTGCTGGTGGCCACGCTCAGTGATGTGCAGCGGCGCAAGGAGGACGAGCTCAACGAATTCCGTTCGCGGGTGGAGTCGCTGGTTAACAACAGCCCCAACATGATGTCGCTCAAGGGGCTGGATGGCCGCTTCCTGCTGGCCAATCGTGCTTACAGCCGCATGCTGGGCGTCAGCGAGCACGCCATGGTGGGGCACTCGCTGGACGACTATTTCACTGCAGACGACGCCAGCCGCATCAGGCAGCAGGATGCGGTGGTGCTCAGCTGTCTGGAGCCGCGTCAGTTCGAGGAAAGCTTTAGCGTGGGCGGCAACAGCTTCACCATGCTGGTCAGCAAGTTTCCGTTGTTTGACAGCCAGGGTCGGCCGGCCGGGGTGGGCAGCGTGGACACCGACATCACCCGCAGCCGCGAAGAGCTGCAGGCCAAGAAAGAGGCGGAAGACAAGTACTGGGCACTGGTGGAACAGACCCTGGTGGGCATTTACATCCTGCAGGACGAGAAGCTGGTGTATGTGAACCCCAAGCTGGCCGACATTGTCGGCTACCCGCCGCAGGAAATGCAGAACATGGCGCTGGAGAAGCTGTTGCCACCCAGCGAGGCCAGCCGCATCCGGCTGCAGATCAAGCGCCGCCTGCGCGAGAATATCCAGATCATGCATTACACCACCCGCGCCATCAGCCGCGACGGCCATCTGGTTGATCTGGAAGTGCACAGCCGGCTGGTGGAGTACGAGGGCAAACCGGCGCTGATCGGCGTGGTGGTGGACATTTCCGACCGCATCGCGGCGGATACCAATCTCAAGCTGGCGGCCAAGGTATTCGAGAATTCGGCCGAAGGCATCCTGATTCTGGATGCCGATGCCCGCATCATCGCCGTCAACCATGCCTTTACCCGCATTACCGGCTACCAGGAAGGCGAGGCGCTGGGCAAGCTGTCGCGCATTTTTGCCGATAGCGACGATGCGGCCAGCCAGCACATGCAGCAGGCGCTGGCCCTGCACGGCCAGTGGCAGGGTGAAATGCGCGACCGGCGCAAGAATGGCGACTGGTATCCGGCCGAGCTGTCGATTTCGCTGGTGCGCGATGATGCTGGCTTTCACAGCAATTATGTGGCGGTGTTTTCCGACATCACCGTGCGCAAGCAGGCCGAGGAGCGGCTGCAGTTTCTGGCCAATCACGACCCGCTCACCCGGCTGCCCAACCGCAGCAGCCTGATCAGCCGGCTGGAGCAGGCCATTGTCGAGATGAGCGGCGAACCCGGCCCGCTGGCGGTGATGTTTATCGACCTGGACCGTTTCAAGCTGATCAATGACTCCTTCGGTCACCAGTCCGGTGATGAATTGCTGCGCGAAATCGCCATCCGCCTGTCCAATTCGGTGGGCGAGCGCGGCCTGCTGGCCCGGCAAGGTGGCGACGAATTCACCCTGCTGCTGACCGAGTTTGCCGATCAGGCCGAGTTGGCGGCGCTGGCCGAGGACATCCTGGCGGTGCTGGGCCGTGGCCTGCGGCTGGAAGAACACGAAGTGTTTGTCACCGGCAGCATCGGCATCAGCGTCTTCCCCAATGACGGCACCGATGCGCGCAGCCTGCTGAAAAATGCCGATGTCGCCATGTACCGGGCCAAGGATGCCGGCAAGAACACCTATCAGTTTTTCGATGCCGAGATGAACACCCAGACCTTCGAGCGCCTGCTGCTGGAAAACGGCATGCGCCAGGCGCTGGAGCGCGGCGAATTCGAGCTGCATTACCAGCCACAGCTCAATGCCGCCAGCCGCGACATGTCCGGGGTGGAGGTGCTGATTCGCTGGCGTCACCCGCAGCTGGGCCTGATTCCGCCGCTGCGTTTCATTCCGCTGGCCGAGGAAACCGGACTGATCAAGCCGATTGGCGACTGGGTATTGCAGGAAGCCTGCCGCCAGCTGAAAGCCTGGGATCAGGCCGGCCTGTATGTACCACGGGTGGCGGTCAATCTGTCGGCGCGCCAGTTCGAGCAGAGCACGCTGGTGGACAATGTGGCGCGTGCCCTGCACAGCACCGGCCTGGAAGCTGGCCGGCTGGAACTGGAAATCACCGAAAGCATGATCATGCAAAACCCGGTGGAAACCGTGCAGCAGCTGGGCGAACTCAAGGCACTGGGCGTCTGGCTGTCCATCGATGACTTCGGCACTGGCTATTCCTCGCTGTCGCACCTCAAGCGCTTCCCGCTGGATACGCTGAAAATCGACCGCTCCTTTGTCGATGGCCTGCCCGGCGATGAAGACAGTGTGGCCATTGCCGAGGCCATTCTGGCCATGGCCAAGAAGCTCAAGTTCAGCGTGGTGGCCGAAGGGGTGGAAAATGCCGCCCAGGCCGACTTCCTGGAAATGAAAGGCTGCACGCTGTTGCAGGGCTATCACTTTGGCAAGCCGGTGCCGGCGGCGGAATTTCCGCAATTGGCCGAGCAGCTGGCCAAGTCGGCGCGTCTGGCCATACTGGCCGACTGGCAGGGTGGTCTGTAGCGGGGCCGCGCGCAGTTTGGCAGCAGCCGGCGCGGCTTTGCGGCTACAATAGCGCCCATTCCCCGTTTACAAGGCTTCAAGCGCATGAGCAACAAGCGACTCATTCACGGCTTTCATGCCATCAACGCCCGCTTGTGGCAGAACCCGAAGAGCCTGCTCGAAATCTGGCTGGCCGGCGGCCGCCACGATGAACGGGCCAAGGCCGTGCTGGACAAGGCCGCTGAAGAAAGCATCAAGCTGCACATTGTCGACAAGGCGCGGCTGGACAGCATGAGCGGCAACGCCCGCCATCAAGGCGTGGTGGCGATGATCGATGCCAGCCGTAATCACGTAGACCTGGACGACGTGCTGGAAAACCTGGCCGAACCGCCGCTGCTGCTGATTCTGGACGGTGTCACCGACCCGCATAATCTGGGCGCCTGCCTGCGCGTGGCCGACGCCATGGGCGCGCATGCGGTGATTGCCCCCAAGGACCGCTCGGCCGGGCTGAATGCCACCGTATCCAAAGTGGCCTGCGGTGCCGCCGAAGTCATTCCCTACATCACCGTCACCAATCTGGCGCGCACCCTGCGTGATCTGAAAGACGCCGGAGTGTGGATTGCCGGCACCACCATGGAAGCCGATACCGATCTGTTCCATGTCGATGCTGCCGGCCCGCTGGCCTGGGTGATGGGCTCGGAAGGCGAGGGCATGCGCCGCCTGACGCGCGAACACTGCGACGTGCTGGTGTCCATTCCCATGTTCGGCACGGTGGAAAGCCTCAATGTGTCGGTGTCCTCCGGCATGGTGCTGGCGGAAAGCCGCCGCCAGCGCGTGCTGGCCGCCGAAAAGGCCGGCTGAACCCACTACACGCTCTCTGAAAACCCCATGCCACGGCATGGGGCAGGCTGCTGACAAAATGATTCGCTACGGTTGCAGCGGACCCGGCAAAGCCGGGCCTTTCAATTAACTGATTGATTCGACAGCCTTCCCGTCCATTCCCGATCCGCCCGCCCTTACCCGCTAAGAGAGCCTCGCCTTCCTTGCAGGAAGCGAGAGGGCGTTTGTCAATAAAACCCCATGCCACGGCATGGGGTTTTTTGATGCAGGACAGTTTTTTGCCATTGCGCAGCTCAGTGGCGGAACCTTGCTGGCTATACTCTGTTCTAGTGGTTTTATACCCTTGGGGGGTATGAGTGATTTGCGATGATCCTGCCGGGGCAGGCATCACAGCACAAGCACCCCCACCGACGGAGTCGACGCATGGACCGAAGACACTTTCTGCAATGGAGTGGCGCGCTGGCGCTGCTGCCGGTGCTGGCAGGCAATAGCCGGGCTGATGGCATGGCCGGCATGCCGGGCATGGATCACGCGGCCATGGACCACGGCGCAAGCGCCAGCATGCCTGCCGCCGATAGCCTGGGCCTGCCACGCGGCTTGCCATTGCCCGCGCTGTCCCGGCTGCAAAATCACGGCAGGGCCGGCCAGTTTGTCGGCCGCTTGCAAGCCGCTCCGGTCAGCCTGCCGCTGCTGCCGGGCAAGCCGGCCACCACGTTCTGGGCCTATAACGGCCAGATTCCCGGCCCGGCCATCGTGGCCTGGGAGGGGGACGAAGTGAACATTGCTTTTGCCAATACGCTGCAGCAGCCCAGCACCATCCACTGGCATGGCATGCCGGTGCCGGCCGAGCAGGACGGCAATCCGCATGCTCCGGTCCTGCCCGGCCAGCAGCGTACTTATCGTTTCGAGCTAGCTGCGGGCAGCGCCGCCAGCTACTGGTATCACCCGCATCCGCATGGCCATACCGCACAGCAGGCCTATATGGGGCTGGCCGGGGTGTTCGTGGTGAAAAGTCATGATGACCCGCTGGCCCATCTGCCAGAGCAGTGGCTGGTGTTGTCCGACCTCAAGCTGGATGCCCATGGCCAGATTGCCGATAACAGTGCAGCCGACCGGCATGATGGCCGCGAAGGCCAGTTCGTGCTGGTCAATGGCGGCTGGCAGCCGGTGATCGCCCTGGCGGAAGGCGAGCGGCAACGCTGGCGCATCTGGAATGCCAGCAGCGCGCGCATCCTCAAGCTGGCCTTGCCAGCGCACGAGGTTGATCTGGTGGGGACGGATGGCGGGCTGATCGCGACGCCACGGCGCATCGACAGCCTGCTGCTGTCACCGGGTGAGCGGGCAGAAATCGTCATCACCGGCCGCTTCACCCCCGGTCAGCCATCCGCCTTGCTGGCCTTGCCATACCACCGTGGCAAGGCCATGAGTCCGGAGCAGGACGACAGCCTCACGCTGGCCACCATCCGACAGGCGGGCAACAAGGCCACCGCCACGCTGCCGGACAAACTGCGCGATATCACCGCGCTGGGCGCACCTGCGCTCAAGCGGGTGGTCAACTTCAGCGAAAACATGGCCGATCCAGCCGCCATGTTCCTGATCAATGGCAAGAAATTCGACATGAACCGGGTGGATTTCAGCGGCAAGGTCGGCCAGATCGAGGAATGGGACATCGTCAGCCAGGCGCATATGGACCATCCCTTCCACCTCCACGGCACCCAGTTCCAGGTGCAGGCCCGCACCGAGGACGGGGTGTGGCAAACCGAGCCCTTCCTCGCCTGGCGCGATGTGGTGAACATCCCGGCCGGCGAAACCGTGCGCCTGCGCTTTGTGCAGGGCATGCCCGGCCTGCGCATGTTTCACTGCCACATTCTGGAACATGAAGATGCCGGCATGATGGCCATGCTGGACGTGGGCAGTTGAACCGGGCGGGCGGCGGCGGGGGGCGGGCGATGCTACACTGACACTCCTGTTGTCCAACCGCTGCCGGAGTTCGCATGAGCCTTGCCCCCAAAAACGATGCCTGCTGTCACACGCCGCCCGACATGGCCGGCAAGAGCGTGGTGCAGCCGAACAAGGCGGCCCTGCTCAAGCGGCTGGCACGCATCGAAGGCCAGGTACGCGGCATCAGCGGCATGGTGGAAGCCGACCGCTACTGCGTGGATGTGCTGACCCAGGTGGCGGCGGTCAAGTCGGCGCTGGATGCGGTCTCCATGCAGTTGCTGGAAAACCACATGAAAGGCTGTGTCAGCAAGGCCTTGCAGGAGGGCGACGCCACCGGCATGGTGACCGAGCTGATCGAGGTGGTGAAGAAAGTCCGTTAGCCATTGACCGTGCTTGGGTGCGGTCAAGCAGGCCGCACCCGTGCCGGCAGCACAAACCGCAGGGCGTTGGCTGCGGCTGAGCATGTCCGGCGCGCGCAGGCGCAAGACTTGCTTTAATCTTTGCAGCATTCTGTTGCCCCCTTTTCAGGAAACCACCGAGATGAAAACCGCATTGCCCGTGCTGGCCGGCCTGCTGCTGTCGTCATGGTCGCTGGCCGACCCCCTGCCTTTTGAACAGTTCATGCATCTGCACCGCGACATGAGCGAAGCCGAGCTGCTGCAAGTGGCCGGCAAGCCGGATTATGTGCGCGCCGACCCCGCCGGCAATGGCGACCGCCAGCTGTTCTGGCTGGGCGATACCGATCTGCCCTATACCACGCTGGTGATTCTGCACAACGGTCTGGTCAGCGATATCCGGCGCGACAAACGGCTGTAAGCCGCCAGCCGCTTTGCGGCTTTTACCACGCCGGCTTCATCCTGCGCGGCGGCGGCGGCCGATTTTGTTTGCCGCAGCCGGATTAAGTGCGTAGAATGCTGCGGTTTCACTACCTTGCTTTTTGCAACCGCATGGCAAAAAGCTAAATAGCCATAAGGAGTTAACATGCGTCATTACGAAATCGTGTTCATCGTCCATCCGGACCAGAGCGAACAGGTTCCGGCCATGATCGAGCGCTACAAGGGCATGGTTCTGGCCGCTGAAGGCAAGATTCACCGTCTGGAAGACTGGGGCCGTCGTCAACTGGCTTACCCGATCCAGAAGCTGCACAAAGCCCACTACGTTCTGATGAACGTTGAGTGCCAGTCCGAAACCCTGGCCGAGATCGAGCACGCCTTCAAGTTCAACGACGCTGTTCTGCGTCACCTCACCATCAAGCTGGATCGCGCCGTTACCGAAGCGTCCCCGATGATGAAGGACGAAAAGGCCAAGAACCTGCTGGATTCCCAGCAGCCGGCAGCCGAGGCCGAAGCTGCTGCCTAATTGGCAGGAGACAAGGACTTGCAGAACCGTCTGGTATTGACCGCGACGGTCGAACGCGAAGAAGCCCTGCGTTACACCCCTGCCGGTATTCCGGTAGTGGAAATGTGGATCAGGCACCAGTCTAGACAGACTGCCGGCGGGTTCGAACGCGATGTGGCCTGTGAAATCCAGGCCGTGCTGATTGGAGAAGACGCCCGGAAACATGCCGGGAAACTGGCCGGAAACGCGGTGACATTCACCGGATTCCTGTCCCAGCGCAGTCTGAAAAATCCGCGGTTGGTACTCAATATCGAATATGTTGAATTTGTAAAAGGTTAGTCAAAATGGCTCGTCAACTCTTCAAGCGCAAGAAGTTCTGCCGCTTCACGGCAGAAGGCATCAAGGATATCGACTACAAATCCGTTGATCTGCTGAAAGACTTCATCGCCGAAAACGGCAAAATCATCCCGGCTCGCATTACCGGTACCAAGGCTCGCTACCAGCGTCAGCTGACCACTGCTATCAAGCGTGCTCGCTTCCTGGCATTCCTGCCTTACACCGACCAACACTAAGCCGGGAAAGGACTTAAGATGCAAATCATTCTGCTCGAAAAAGTTGCCAACCTGGGTCAACTGGGTGACGTGGTAAAGGTCAAGAACGGTTACGCCCGTAACTTCCTGATCCCGCAAGGCAAAGCCAAGCGCGCCACCGAAAACAACCTGAAAGAGTTCGAAGCACGTCGCGCCGAACTGGAAGCCAAGCAAGCCGAGATCCTGGCTGATGCCAAGGCCCGTGCTGAAAAGCTGGTTGACGCCGTGATCACCATCGCGCAAAAAGCCGGTGTGGATGGCCGTCTGTTCGGTTCCGTGACCAATGTGGACGTGGCTGAAGCCGTGACCGCATTCGGCGTGGAAATCAAGCGTTTCGAAGTTCGCCTGCCGAACGGCCCGTTCAAGGCCATCGGTGAGTACGACATCGAAATCGCCCTGCACCACGACGTGGTTGCTCCGATCAAGATCGTTGTGGTCGGTCAAGCCTGATTCCCTTACCCGGAATTGTGCTGCAAGAAAAAGCCCGCCTTGGCGGGCTTTTTTCATGTCTGGCGTCCGTCTGGCGGCGCCATGGCTTGCGCTGTCCACCTGTCCGACAGCTGCCCGCGGATTTTACCGGCCAGGCTCAACTCCTTTCATGCTGCTGTTTCAGTCCTTTCCCATCAATCTGTCCGCTCAATTCAAATAAGCTCCCTGCTGATCTTTCCAACAGCGCTGCCCTGCACGGAAGGCTGGCCCCGCGCTTGATGGCCGCCGGCAAGGCAGTCCCCTGTCCTGATACCAGGAGTATGAGCGCATGTCCTCTGCCGCATCCCGCTGTAGTGCTTTCAGTAGCTGGCTTGCCGAAGCGCTGGCAGCGGAAGGGCCGGCCAGCCCCGAACCATTGCGGCAGGATATCCGCGCCGATGTCTGTATTGTGGGCGGTGGTTTTACCGGCTTGTGGACGGCCATCGAAATCAAGCAGGCCCGCCCGGACACCGAGGTGGTCATCGTCGAGGCCAGGCTGTGCGGCAGCGGGGCCAGTGGCCGCAATGGCGGTTTCGTACTCAGCCTGTGGGCCAAGTTCCTGTCGCTGGCCAAGATGTGCGGCGAGGCCGAAGCGCTGCGCCTGTGCCAGCAGTCGGCGCAGGCCATTATCGATCTGCAGGCCTTCTGCCAGCAGCATGGCATTGATGCCCAGCTGCGGCTGGATGGCTGGTTGTGGGCTGCCACCACCACCGCCCAGCTAGGCAGTTGGGACAGTACGGCCAGCCAGCTGGAACGGCTGGGCCCGTCCCCCTTCCAGCGCTTGGCCGCAGGGCAGGCGGCACAGCTGAGCGGATCCCGCCTGCATCTGGACGGGGTGTACGAGCCGCTGGCAGCGTCCATCCAGCCCGCCATGCTGGCGCGCGGCCTGTTGCGTGTTGCCCGTCAGCTTGGGGTCAGGGTATACGAGTCTTCCCCGATGCAGCGGCTGGATGCCGGCATGCCGGCGCGGGTGCAATGCCGCGAGGGCAGTGTGCGAGCCGACAAGGTGGTTCTGGCGATGAATGCCTGGGCGGTGCAGTTTGCCGACATCCGCAAGGCCTTTGTCGTGGTCTCCAGCGATGTCGTCATCACCCGCCCGCTGCCAGCGTTATTGCAGTCCATCGGCTGGACAAACGGCATGACCATTTCCGACAGCCGCATGCTGGTGCATTACTACCGCACCACGCCGGATGGCCGCATCGTGTTCGGCAAGGGCGGCGGCAGCGAGCAATTGCTATACGGCGCCAAGCTGGCCGACAAGCTGGATGGTGCATCCGGCATTGCCGCCACGGTGGCCGCCCATTTGCGCCGCACCTATCCGGGCGTGCAGGCAGACGACATCGTCGGCAACTGGACCGGCCCCATCGACCGCACCCGTAACGGGCTGCCACATTTTGGCGCCTTGCCGCAGCAGCCGAATGTGTTTTATGCCATCGGTTATTCCGGCAACGGTGTCGGTCCCTCCATGCTGGGAGGCAAGATTCTGGCGGCACTGGCCCTGTCACTGGACAACGAATGGGCGCGTTGCGGCCTGGTACACGGCCTGCAGCGCGATTTCCCACCCGAACCCTTCCGTTATCTGGGAGGCCGGCTGATACGCCATGCGGTAGGTCAGGTTGACCTGGCCGCCGATGAAAACCGCCAGCCGTCCTGGCTGATGCAACAGCTGTGCAAGCTGGCTCCTTCCGGGCTGTCGCCCACCAAGGCGGCCACCCCTTCCCGCTAGATCCCACCTGGAGAAACACATGTCCTGCTCATCTGATCTGGAACAGATCCGCCAGGCGCTCACCGCCTATTACGAGGCCCTGTATTACGGCCGCCCGGAGAAACTGGCAGAGGCATTCCGGCCGGATGCCGTGCTGCTGGGGGATGTCGAGGGGGCCGAGTCGCGGCTGGATCAGGCGCAATACCGCAGCCTGCTGCAAAGCCGCCCTGCGCCGCATGCGCAAGGGGCTGCCTATGCGCTGCAGATTGGCGACATCCGCCTCTGCGGCAATGCCGCCATGGCCGAATTGCAAACGCCACTGGCTGGGCGGGCATTTACCGATTATGTCTCGCTGTTCAAGCATCAGGGGCAGTGGCGCATCGCTTTCAAGCTGTATTCGCATCCGCAGTAAACCCTGCCGCCATGTCTGCTCCTGGCTGGCGGCGTGCTGCCGTCAGTTGATCCATTACCGGGGTACTCCCATGCATTCCAGCGAACTTGCGCCAGCGGCGCCGTCTCATGAAGACTCCGGCCTGCTGGTCCAGCCGATCAGCAGGCTGGAAACCATAGGCATCATTTTCGGGACCAATATCGGCGCCGGTGTGCTGGGCATGGCCTTTGCCGCGCGCAAGACCGGCTATCTCCCGCTGCTGCTGTGTCTGGCACTCACCTGTGTGCTGTGCACCATCACCATGCTCTATCTGACCGAGGTGGCGCTGCGCACCCGCGGCAACCACCAGCTCAGCGGCCTGGCGCGCCGTTATCTGGGTGGGGTAGGCGGCTGGCTGCTGTTCCTGGCGGTGGCCGCCAACAGCTTTGGCGCGCTGACCGCCTATATGGCGGGGAGTGGCAGCATCCTGCTGGATTTGCTGGGTGGCTATGGCATGAGCCGGGAGCTGGGCAGCATCCTGTTCATCGTGCCGTCGGTGGCGGTGCTGTATCTGGGCCTGAAGGTGCTGGGGGCGGGCAACAAGCTGATCAGCATCAGCATGATCGTCATCATTCTGGCGCTGATCCTGGCCTCCATCGTCAGTCAGGATGCGCGGCTGAGCAATCTGTGGGTGAGCCGTTGGCAGTATGTGGTGCCGGTGTTCAATCTGGCGGTATTCGTGTTCGGTGCCCAGTTTCTGGTGCCGGAACTGGTGCGCGGCAATCTGTCTGCGCCACGCAAGCTGCCCGGGCTGATCATCAGCGGCATGGCGCTGACCTTTGTCTTTGTGGCGCTGATTCCCGCCTCGGTGATTGCGCTGGTGGGCAATGACAACCTGACTCAGGTTGCCACGCTGAGCTGGGGCAGGGCGCTGGGGCAGTGGGCCTATTACAGTGCCAATATCTTTGCCCTGCTGGCCATGCTGACTTCCTACTGGGGGCTGGGGGGCTGCCTGTTCACCAATATCTTCGACCACTTCCACCTGGGCAGCGAAACCCGGAAAGCAAAGCGGCTGCTGGTACTGCTGGTTGTGGCATTGCCCCCCTTTCTGCTGGCTTACTCGGGTATTGCCAGCTTCGTCAATGCGCTGTACTTCGCTGGCACGTTCGGCGGGGTGCTGATGGGCATCATCCCGGTCTTGCTGCTGAATGCAGCTCGCCGCCACGGCGATGAGCGCAGCGAGTTTGTCTGCGGCTGGTATGCCCACCGTGGCGTGCAGTGGCTGATCATGGCCACCTTTTTCCTCAGCGGCGTGTATGCGGTGGTCTCGCTGTTTGGGGTGCTGCCGGAGAGCTGGTAACAAGGTAAAACGCCTGCTCCAGCCTGCGCAGGGAAGCGTGGAGCGAGCTGGCGCAGTCCGGGTCGCTCAGGCAAGCCGGCTGGTGGCTCAGCCGTTTTCCAGCACAATGCGGGCGCGCAGACCGGGAGCGCCCTCTTCGGCAATCGCCAGCAGGCGGTCGATATTGGGGTGTTTGCCCGGATGCAGGCGGGCATCGGCGGTGTGCTCGGCATACAGGGCCAGGCCCTGCTGGGCCGCGTTGCGGTCGAGATGGCCGTGCTGCTTGAGCAGGGCATGATAAACCCGCACCGAGCCGGCGGTGCCAGGCTGGTTTTCCAGGCGGGCGACGGTTTCTCCCGCGGCATCCAGCAGCACGATGGCGCTAATGCCGGTGGTGGCGGGGAGGGTGTCCAGAATGTCCTTGAAGCTGGGCGTGGTCATGGTTGTCTGTTCCTGCGAGGTGCTGGCAAAAGTGGATGATAGCCGCAGATGCTAGCACAGGCAGGCCGCCACGGCCTGCTGTCGGCATGGGCCGTTGCCGGGCTGCTGCTGGTGCAGCAAGGCACCAGTTTGGTGCGTATTTGCTGCGACAGGCCATGGCTGGCGGATGGGGCATACGCTGGATATGGGTTAATTCCTGCCATATCAGTGGTTTGGCTATCCTGGCACGCCGTTTGCTAAGAATAGGGCAGTAGCTGGCGACGGGAGATGGCGGTTGCAAGCGGCCATCACCGTCCTGCGCCAGTCTGCAAAGGAGAAAACAGAGCGGCATAGCCGCCACCGGAAGCAGGTTGGCCGAAGCACACGTTTCGGCCAACCTTTCCATTTATGCGCTGCTCATTCTGCCGCCGTGGGTGGTGCGATGCTGTCTGCCGGCAGCGATGCACCGGCAGGCAGCTGTCCGTCTGCGACATAACGCAAATCATTGACTTCCAGCAATTGATATTGGCCATGCTGCAAGCGCAGGTGGGTGATACTGGCATTGCCCAGTTTGACCGTTGCCACAGCCTGACCGGGCAGCAGCAGGTCAAGCAGGGCATTGATGCTGAGTCCGTGCGATACCAGCAGTACCTTGCCGCCACCCGATTGCCGGGTCTGGCTGATCAGCTCATCCATGCCGCTGCGCAGACGGCGCTGGATGGCTGCATAGTCTTCCGCGGGCCACGTGTCGCTGCCCGTCTTCTGCCGTGTCTTGTCCAGTGCCGCCACCGTATCGGCAAATGCCTTGGGCGTGACCTGTTGCAGCCATTGCGCCAGGCTCATCTGCTGCTGTGCCGCGACGGCCTGCCACAGTGTCTGATTGGCCGCGGTTTCATAGCTGCCGAAATTGAACTCCCTGAAGCGCCAGTCGGTGCGCACCGGCAAGCGGGCCTGCCCGTTGTGGGCCAAGACCAGGCGCGCTGTTTGCAAGGCACGGCCACTGTCGCAGCTGTAGGCCGCAGTGAAATGAATGCCGTGCTTGGCCAGGCCGCGCCCCAGGCTGATGGCCTGGCGCTGGCCTTGCGGCGTCAGGACGGCATCACTCCAGCCTTGTACCTGGTCGCTGGCGTTCAGCATGGTTTTGCCATGGCGTGCGATATAGATTTCGATGTCTGGCGTGCTGTCAGCAGCCATGGCAGCAGGGGCCAGGAAGAGGGTGAACAGGCAGAGGCGGGCAGGAGAGAGGCGCATGGTGGCTCCTTTGCTGAAGCGGGTTTCGGGCTGGGGCTCACAGTAGCGGCAGCAAGTAGTCAAGCTGGAAGCCGCTGCCGATTTTCGGTTTGTTGATCTGCTGGCCGCTGGCCACATCCACCTGTCCGTTGCGTGTGCGTTTCCAGCTATGGCCGTAGTCGGCCAGCAGACGCAGGGTCATCTTCTTTAGCTGTGGCGGCTGGTACTCGATGAAGCCAAGTACGTCCCAGTGACGCAGCGGAACATGCTGGGCACGCATGCCCGCGCCGTGATAGCCGGCCATGCCGATGCGCGTGCTGGCTTGCAGGCGATAGCTGAGGCTGGCGAACAGCATGGTTTCCCGATCATGCATGTAGTCGAAGATGCCGTTGTAGGCCGGGCTGGCGAAGCGGCCTACCGCGTTGCGCGCCAGGTTGAAGTAGAAGAAGCCCAGGTCGGAAGCGTTTTGCGGTTTTGCCCAGGTATGGCTGCCGCCCCCGGCCAGGGTGAATGGCCCCAGTTCGCGGCTCGCTTTCAAGCCAAAGTGATAGGCATCGCGGCTGAAGTCCCGTCTTTCCCACCAGCTCAGGCCGCGATTGTGATACAGAAAGCCTTCCATACGCAGTCCGGATGGCTGGGCCTGCCAGGAGGCTTCCAGCCCCTGGCGGAACAGATAGCGGTCGGCTTCACCGGCAAAATACAATAGCGAGTTGTTTTTTGAGCTTTCCCATTTCACTTGGCCGCTGACAATATGGTTTAGCTGGTGACGGCCATCGCGGCTGTAGAAGCGCCGCAGCCCAGGCTCGTGCCGGTCGATCGTGCGATCCACCACGGCCAGCAGCCCGCTCCACTGCCCGGACTGGCCGTCCAGGCGCAGGCCATGGTAGCTCTTCTGCGCAGCACGGCTGTCGCGGGCATGAATGACGCCGACGTTATACATGCGCTGCCAGCCAAGTTGGGCGCTGAGGCCGGGTTGTTGATAGCGCAGATAGGCTTGGCCGAGCTTGCTGAAGCTGCCGAGGTCCGGCGGCAGCATATTGTCGGTGTAGCCGTTTGCCGTGCGGGTGCGCAGGTTGATGACTGACTCATAGGAAAGGCCAACGCCCAGCCGGTCCTGCCAGTAGCCGCTGCGGTAATCCAGCCCGATGCCTTGTACCCAGGTGCTGTAATGATGTGGCAGGATATCCGGGTCCCATTCACTGGCATTGCCGCTGCGGTAGAGATTGCGCAGCGACAAATCCAGTCGACTTCCGCCCAGCAGTCCAGCGTTTTCTGTGGTCAAGGCTGGGGTGGGCTCTGCCAATGCCGGTGGTCCGCTGCACAGCATGAACAGCAAGGTCAGGGCAAGGTGGCGGCAGTGGCGGCGTGACCGTGCTGGTTTCATGGCCGGCCCCCTCCTGCCTGCAGACTGGCACCCTGGCTGGCAATCACATCGCGATACCAGAAGAAGCTTTTCTTGCGCAGGCGCTCAAGGCTGCCCTGGCCATCATCATCACGATCAACATAAATGAAGCCATAGCGCTTGGACATTTGCGCTTTTGATGCGCTGACCAGATCAATTGGCCCCCAGCTGGTATAGCCCATCACTTCCACACCATCCTGCAAGGCTTCCGCCACCTGCAGCAGGTGATCATTCAGATAACGGATCCGGTAATCATCCTGAACGGACCCGTCCTCGGCCACCGCATCACGTGCACCCAGGCCGTTTTCCACGATGAACAGCGGCTTGCGGTAGCGGTCGTATAACAGGTTCAGCAGATAGCGCAGGCCTTGCGGATCAATCTGCCAGCCCCACTCGGAGCTGGGCAAATGCGGATTGGGCAGGAGATCCAGAATATTGCCGCGCAAGCGCTGCTGCAGGGCCGGATCGGCGGTGGCGCAGCCGGACATGTAATAACTGAAGCTGATGAAGTCCACCGCATGTTGCAGATCTTCCCGGTCTTGCGGGCTGATCTCCAGCTGAATCTGCTGCTCACGGAAAAACCGTTCCATATAGCCCGGATAGCGGCCATGTACTTGCACATCACCAAAGAACAGCCATTGGCGGTTTTGTCGCAGGGCTTCCAGCATGTCGTCCGGATGGCAGCTGAGCGGGTAAACGATGCCGCCCAGCAGCATATTGCCGATTTGCGCGTGGGGCAGCATGGCATGGCAATCGCGTACAGCGCGGGCGCTGGCGACCAGCTGGTGATGAATGGCCTGGTAGATGGCTTGTGGTGAGCTGTTAGCCGCCATGCCCACGCCGGTAAATGGCGCATGCAAGGACATATTGATTTCGTTGAAGGTCAGCCAGTATTTCACCCGCCGGCCAAAGCGCTGGAATACGGTTCTGGCATAACGGCCAAAAAAGCTGATCAGCCGGCGATCCTGCCAGCCGCCATAGCGCTGGACCAGCGCCAGTGGCATTTCGTAGTGGGACAGGGTGATGACCGGCTCGATGCCATGGCTGGCCATTGCGTCGAACAGGCGCTCATAAAAAGCCAGGCCTTCTTCATTGGCTTCTGTTTCATCACCCTCAGGAAAGATGCGGCTCCAGGCAATGGAGGTGCGCAGGCAGCGGAAGCCCATTTCTGCCATCAGCGCGAGGTCTTCCGGGTAGCGGTGATAAAAATCGATGGCAACATCCTTGATGTTGAAGTCGCCATCCTGGCGCTGGATGACAGGCCCAAAAATACCCTGGGGCTGCACATCCGAGGTGGACAATCCCTTGCCACCAAGCTGGTAGGCACCTTCGGCCTGATTGGCAGCTATGGCGCCACCCCACAGGAAATGCTCGGGAAAACGTTGCATGTCGGACTCCTTACGCTTGGCTTGGGTGATGATCGGTGTGCAGCAGAAACAATGGCTCGCCAGTTTGAACCTGGCCGGTTTGGAGTAACTGGATGCTGGCCTCGTCTGCGCCTTGGCACAGGGTAAGCAGCACGGTGGGGTCATAGCCGGCCGCCTCGATGGCCTCCCTGTCCATGTGCATGAGCAGCTGGCCTGCAGTGACGCGCTGCCCCTGTACGATCTGCGGATGAAAATGCTGTCCCTGCAGCTGGACGGTATTGATGCCGACATGAATCAGTATTTCCACGCCATGCGCTGTGCGCAGGGTGAGTGCATGCCCTGAAGGCTGCACGCCGCTGATGATGCCGTCACAAGGCGCGTGCAGGCTGTCTGTGGTGGGATAGATGGCAACCCCGGCCCCCAGGGCGCCGGATGCGAAGGCCGTATCGGGAATGCTGGCCAGCTCACGGATATTGCCGCTGATGGGGGAGCGGATGCTGTCTTGTTCCGTAGGGGGTGCGTCGGTCGTACTGGTATTGGCCGGGGCAGGCAGACCAAAGAAAAAGGTGGTGAGCAAGGCAAACAGGCAAGCCATGGCGCTACCGATTAATGCGCCCCACACACTGTTATCCACGCCGCTGGGGGGAATGATCTGGGCGAAGGTGAAAATGCTGACCAGGCCCAGCGAGTAAACCTTGCTTTGTACATAGCCCACCACCATGCCGCCCAGCGCCCCGCCGATGCAGCCAAACAGGAAGGGGCGTCTGGCCGGCAGGTTGACGCCATAAATGGCCGGTTCGGTAATGCCGAATATCCCGGCAGTGGCGGCAGAGGCAGCCAGCGAGCGTTGCTTGCTGTCTCGACTGCGCAGCATGACCCCCACTACCGCCCCCACCTGTCCCATCACCGCCGGCAATAGCAGCGGCAACATGCTGTCGTAACCCAGTACGCTGAGATTGTTAAACATGAGCGGAATGAAGCCCCAATGCAGGCCGAAGATGACAAACACCTGCCACAAACTGCCCATGACGGCCCCTGCCAGCACCGGGAACAAGGCATAGAGCCATTGGTAGCCAGCCGCCAGCCCCTGACTGGCTTTTGTTGCCAGCGGACCGATCAGCAGAAAGGTTAAGGGGACCGTGATGACAAGGCAGAGCAGTGGCGTTGCCAGATTGCGAATGGCCGCAGGAAAGCGTGGCTGAATGCGTTTTTCCAGCAGGCAACTGAACCAGGCCGCGAAAATGACCGGCATTACCGACGAACCATAATCGAGCAAGGTCAGTGGCAAACCAAAGAAATCCAGTGGCGCGGCGCTGCCACCGCTGGCAAACAGGCTGCGAATGGTCGGGTGTACCAGGGCGGCGCCGATTGCCATGGTGGTGAAGGGCGAGCCGCCAAATTTCTGTCCGGCGGTATAGCCCAGGACAATAGGCAGGAAAAAGAACAGGGCGTCACTGGCGGCATACAAAACGTGATAACCACCGCTGTCGGCTGCCAGCCAATGACAGGCCAGCGCCAGTGCCAGCAAACCTTTCAGTATGCCGGAGGCGGCCAGAACGCCGAGAAATGGGGTGAAAATGCCGGAAATAATATCGATAAAGCGGCTGAATAAGGTTTCGCCAGCGCTGGGGGCAGCGCCGACTGCCTGGTCTGGCAGCTGACGCTGTTTTTCGATTGCAGCAAAAACCTGGCTGACATCATTACCAATCACAACCTGATATTGCCCGCCGCTTTCTACCACCATCAGCACACCTGGTGTTTGTTTCAAGGCAGCCGTGTGGGCCAGGGCGCTGTTTTTCAGTTTGAAGCGCAAGCGCGTGGCGCAATGGACCAGGCTTTCGATATTGTCCTTGCCCCCAATATTTGCCAGGATGGTGTTGGCCAGTTCCTCCATTTTTTATTCCTTGTGTGATCAAATTAAAAAAACCTGAAAACAGCTCTCCCGGTGGAGAGTGATTTCAGGTTTTGCTCGCCATTGCGATAACAATCCCATTGAGAGTAAGGGCTTGAGCTATTCAGTCATGTCGGTTTCATGGTGTTGTTGCGCTCAACATGGGGATGGATGCTAGATGGCTTGCCTGTCGTGCAGCCGGTTTATATGCAAGCTAAGGTACATTATTTCTGCATCGCTCAGTTTTTCATGCCCGTTGGTTTCGATATGCTTGCTAATGGTCTTGGCGCAGTTCCACGCTTGTGGGCAAGACTGTTGCACCATTTCTTGTAATGCAATATCTCCTGGCAGTAAGCCATTTTTACTGAGCAGACGTTGCGCGAGAAATTTAAGATGAGTCACAAAGCGATGGAAGGCAAGGGTGTTTTCATCCAGTCTGATATGCATTTTCAAGCGCACAATCTGTAGTACTTCCTGCATCAGAAGGCTGATCTGGTTGGTGATTTTCATGTCGCCGGTCAATTGTGCATTGGCCAGGTGCAAGGCAATGAAACCAGCCTCATCTATTGGTAGTTGACAATCCATTTCCTGTGCGATCAGTTCTAATGAGGCCAAGCCTATATCGTATTCGCATGGATAGAGTTGTTGAATATCCCATAACATGAGATTGCTGATGGCCATGCCCTGACGATGGCGCTCGATGGCAAAGTGCAGATGATCCACTAGCGTCAGGTAAATACGCTCATGCAAAGACGGAATTTTTTGTCGTGCCAGGCAAATGATATGATCACTGGTGGTGATGATCTCCGCCGGAATCCGTTGCAATAGTTCGCTGAGCAGGGCTTGCAAGCCAGGCTCTTGCAGTGAGAATATTTTTTCCACACAGGCTTTGTCCAGAAAGTCTCCTGGACGTTTTTGAAAGCCTAGCCCGCGTCCCATGACAACTTGTTCCTGCTGTTGTGCATTACGGATAATAACGGCATTGTTATTCAGTATCTTGTAGATACGCATTTGTTAGCCTCCAAAAACAAAAACCTGACCCACAACGGCATGTGTGGATCAGGTTTTGCCTGCTATTGCAGTGACAAGCCTGGGAGGTACTACCGGATTGATGATTCGCTGAATTAGGTATAATCCAGAAAACCAGCGTTCTGGCGATTATCTGTGCAATAGATAAGGACTGACAAGCTGCCCTTTTGGCATGGCGATCTGTCTTATCTTGCAGGCTTTCCTTTTAATGGATTGTTTATGGCTGCACGCCCATCAGATATTTCTTGCTCATGGCCTTGAATAACTCACTACCGGCCACCTCCAGCATTTCAAACAACACCATTTCCCGGCTGACCAAGACCGCCCCTGCGGCCTGCATGCGCTGCAAGCCCAGTTGCTTGTCGCTGTCGCGGCGACTGGCCACGGCATCGGCCACCACGAATACCTGTTTGCCCTGTGCCAGCAGTTGCAGCACCGTCTGCAACACACAGACATGGGTTTCCATGCCGCAGACAATCACCTGTTTGCGGGCCAGCAGGCTGTCTGGCAGGCAATCGGCGGCCACGCAGGAAAAATGCAGCTTTTCCACCACGCTGGCCTGTGGCGCGAGTGCCAGCAGGCTGGCTTCGGTGTGGCCCAGGCCGCGCGGGTATTGTTCGGAAAACACGATGGGCAGCCCGGTATCGTGTGCCACCCCCACCAGCCACAAGCTGGCAGCCAGCATGCTGTCGGCCTGATCCACCGCCGGCAGCAGCTTGTCCTGGATATCCACCACCAGCAGGGTGGCCTGATCGATTTGCATCAGCATGTCTGTGTCTCCCTCTCTGTTATTTCCACGCATAAACCGTCTGGCTGACAGGGTAATCCCTTGATGGGCAGATAAGCCAGATGTGGCACTATGCCGCTTCAACATTCTTGGGACCGTTCACCTGCCATTGCAGTTCTGCAAGCAGGTGACGTGCGCAACCTGGCGTGGCAAGCCGACACAGAGCCGCTGCCCGCGCCGCGGAGAGAGTTCATGCTGCAAGGTGCTTACCGGCTGTTTCAACAAGCCATTGTCGAAGTGATCGACCCCAGGCGGGTATTTAGCGACCCGCTGTCCACCCTGGCCTACGGGACGGATGCGTCCTGTTACCGGCTGGTGCCGAAAATTGTCATCCAGACACACTCCGAGGCCGAAGTGCAGGCGGTGCTGGCACAGGCTGCGGCGTTGAAGCTGCCGGTGACCTTCCGCGCAGCGGGGACTTCGCTGTCCGGCCAGGCAGTGAGCGATTCCATTCTGGTGGTGGCCAATCATGGCTGGAAAGACTTGCAGGTACTGGATGAAGGGCGGGCCATCCGCTTGCAGCCGGGGGTGATCGGTGCGGCGGCCAATGCCGCGCTGCTGCCGTTTGGCCGCAAGATCGGTCCCGATCCGGCCACCATCAACTCGGCGATGATAGGCGGCATTGTCAGCAACAACTCCAGCGGCATGTGCTGCGGCACGGCGCAAAACACTTACCAGACCATCAAGAGCCTGCGACTGGTGCTGGCCGACGGCACCGTGCTGGATACCGCCGATACTGCCAGTGTGACTGCTTTCCGCCAGTCGCATGCCGGGCTGCTGGCCGGGCTGGCTGGGCTGGCTGCGCGAATCCGCGCTGATGGCGAGCTGGAAGCGCGCATCCGTCGCAAGTACAAGATGAAAAACACCACCGGCTACAGCCTGAATGCACTGGTGGATTTTGCCGATCCGCTGGACATGCTGCTGCACCTGATTGTGGGCAGCGAAGGCACGCTGGCCTTTGTCTCCGAGGCGACATACCACACGGTGGAAGAACTGCCGCACAAGGCCTCGGCGCTGGTGTTGTACCCCACCATCAAGGATGCCTGCGATGCCATCCAGCTGCTGGCCCAGCACAAGGACGTGGTGTCCTCGGCCGAGCTGCTGGACCGCGCCAGCCTGCGCTCGGTGGAAAACAAGGCGGGGGTGCCGGCCGAACTGAAAACCCTGGGCGACGAGGCTGCCGCCATCCTGATGGAAACCCGTGCCCGCGATGCTAGCGCGCTGACTGTGCAGATCGACGCCATTTGCGGCTATATCGCCACCATTCCCAATTTGTCCGGCATTCGCTTTACCGATGTGGCCGAGGAATACACCCGCTTGTGGAATATCCGCAAGGGCATGTTCCCCAGTGTGGGCGCGATGCGTGCGGCGGAAACCACCGTCATCATCGAAGACGTGGTGTTTCCCATCGAACATCTGGCCGAAGGCACGCTCAAGCTGCAAGCCTTGTTCCGCCAGTACCATTACGACGAAGCCATCATCTTCGGCCATGCGCTGGAAGGTAACCTGCACTTCGTGTTCACGCCCAATTTTTCCGGTGAGGCCGAAATCAAACGTTACGAAGCCTTTATCGAGGCGGTGTGCAAGCTGGTGGCGGTTGAGTACGAAGGCGCGGTCAAGGCCGAGCACGGCACCGGCCGCAATATGGCCCCCTTTGTCGAGATGGAATGGGGCCCGGCCGCCTACCGGATCATGCAGGAACTCAAGGCCCTGTTCGACCCGGATGGCATCCTCAACCCGGATGTGATCATCACCCACGACAAGCTGCTGCATATCCGCAACCTGAAGCCGATTCCCACGGCCAATACGCTGATCGACAAGTGCATCGAATGCGGTTTCTGCGAAGTGATGTGCCCCAGCCGCGCCATTACCCTGACCCCGCGCCAGCGCATTGTGGCCAACCGCGAAATGGCCGCGCTGCAACAAAGCGGCCAGGACCCGTCGCGGCTGGATGCGCTGCGCGAACGCTACCAGTTTGCCGGTGATGAAACCTGCACCACCTGCGGCTTGTGTGAATCCGCCTGTCCGGTGGGCATCAATACCGGCGCGCTCACCAGCCAGCTACGCCAGCAGAATCTCAGCGATACCGGCTGGGCGCTGGCCAATACCCTGGCCAGCCACTACGACACCGCCACGGCGGGCGCGCGTCTTGGCCTGCGCGCACTGCAAACCGTGCAAAGCGTGGCCGGTAATGCTGCCTCCGGTGTGCTGATGCGCAGCCTGCGCCGGGTGGTGGGGCGGCGTATTCCCTACTGGACGCCATACTTCCCGCGTGCTGCCAGCAAGCTGCGGCTGGACGGTGGCAAACAGGGCGAGCGCAAGGTGGTGTACCTGCCATCCTGCCTGACGCGTACCTTTGCCCCGGCCAAGGCGCAGCCGGACCAGCGCCCGCTGAACGAGGTGGTGGCCTCGGTGCTGGGCAAGGCCGGTTACCAGATTCTCTACCCGCAGCAGATGGATGGCCTGTGCTGTGGCACGCCGTTCAAGTCCAAGGGCGCTGCCGATGCTGCTGCCAGCAAGCTGTCCGAGCTGGAAGCTGCCTTGCTGCAGGCCAGTGACAATGGCCGCTGGCCGGTGATTGTCGACAATGGCGTGTGTACCGCCAGCATGCTGGAAGGGCTGCAGGACAAGCGGCTGCAAGTGTATGACGTTACCCGCTTCGTACACGAAGTGGCCGCCGAGCATCTGGCCTTCACCCCGCAGCCTGAAAGCGTGGCGCTGCATGTGGTGTGCTCCATGCGCAAGACCGGTCAGGCCGCCATGCTCAATGGCCTGGCCAAACGCTGCGCCAGCACGGTGATCGAGCCGCAGGGCATTACCTGTTGCGGCTTTGCCGGTGACAAGGGTTTCAGCCATCCGGAACTCAACAGCAGTGCGCTGACCGGCCTGAAAGCCCAGGTGAAGGACTGCGGCAGCGGCTTCTCCAATAGCGTCACCTGCGAGATCGGCCTGTCGGCCAATGCCGGCATTCCTTACCAGAACCTGATGTATCTGGTGGACCGCGCCTGCCGCAGCCGCTAAGCCCCTGGCTGCTTGCTGAGCAACCCAGCCCCGTTTTCAGCGATGAAACGGGGCTGTTGCTTGTCAAATCCGCTTGTTTAATCGCCATTCTGTTGCTAATGATGTCATGCTATCTGGCTGGAACCTGCCTTACAGGAGCATTGCCGCATGAGTTTTCATATCCGCCGCATCGAGCCGGAAGACGCCGCCGCCATGGCGCGCTTGCAATCCGCCCCCGGCGTGGTCCGCCATACCTCGCAGCAGCCCTATCAGTCGGCTGCCGACTGGCAGCAAAAATTGCAGCAGCTGTCCTCCTCCTGTCACTGGCTGGTGGCCTGTGATGCTGCCGACGAAGTGATTGCCAGCGGCGGGCTTACCATTCTGCCGCAGGCGCGTTGCCGCCATGTGGCCGACCTGTTCCTGCTGGTGCGCGACGAATGGCAGGGCAAGGGCGTGGGGCCTGCACTGATGCAGGCCTTGCTGGAGCTGTCCGACAACTGGCTGGGGCTGATCCGGCTGCAACTGATGGCGCAGCGGGACAACCAGCGCGCCATCGCCCTGTACGAGCGCTTTGGCTTCCAGCATGAAGGCGTGGTGCGCCAGGACATCCTGCAGGACGGGCGCTATGTGGACAGTGTGGTGATGGCACGGCTGCACTGGCCGGCAGGAGGGCAGGCATGAGCCGGTATCACATTCGCAAACCGGGTCCGGCGGATGCCGCGGCACTGCGCGCACTGATGAGCGATCCGCTTTGTTACGGCAATACCCTGCAGCTGCCTTATCCCTCCCTGCAGCTGTGGCAACAGCGGCTGGCGGGTAGCGATCCGCTGCACCATGCGCTGTTGCTGGAAACGGCGGCGGGCCAGGTGATTGCCCACGGTTCGCTATGGCGGGAAAGCGCTCCCCGACTGGCGCACGGCGCCCACCTGGGCATGGCGGTACAGCGTGAATGGCAGGGGCAGGGGGTGGGCAGGGTCTTGCTGCAGGCCATGCTGGACTTGGCGGATAACTGGCTGGGCCTGCACCGGGTGGAGCTGACGGTATTTGAGGATAATGCGGCTGCACTGGCGCTGTACCGCAAGTGCGGCTTTGTCGAAGAGGCCCGCTTGCGCGCGTATGCCTTGCGCAATGGTCGCTATGAAGATGTCCTGAAAATGGCCAGGCTGCGTGCCAGCTCACCTGCAGCGCAGGCTTGAGCGCAAGACAAAAAAATAACGCCATCGCAAGATGGCGTTTTCAATCACAACACAACAAAGGAGTTTGCTGTCTGCCCTGACGGCAGTGGCCTGATGATGCACAACAAGCCCTGAAAAAACTTCAACAAAGTGTCGACATTATCCAGTACGGCCAGCCAGCGGTCGTTCATGATCCGGACATGAAGCGGTAATATTGCGACGTCTCTGATTTATATAAAGAAAAAGCGCGGTAAGCCCGCGCTTTTGTCTGTATTGCAGCCAGGTCAGGTGTTTAGATGTCCTGCCCTTCGACAATGCCATCATGATGCGCTGCCGATTTCGGCAGGATCAGATTGAGCGCCATGGCCAGAATGGAGCACAGGCCGACGCCGGCCAGCTCCAGCCCGCCCAGTTTCAGCGTCAGGCCACCAATGCCGGCCGTCAGTACTACCGAGATGATCACCAGATTGCGCGGCTGCATCAGGTCCACCTTGGCCTCGATCAGGGTCTTCAAACCAATGGAGGCGATAGTACCGAACAGCAGCACCATGATGCCGCCCATTACCGGCATGGGGATGGATTGCAGCAGGGCATTGAACTTGCCGAAGAAAGCCATGCAGATGGCAAATACGGCGGCCCAGGTCATGGTGACCGGGTTGAAGTTGCGGGTAATCATCACTGCGCCGGTCACTTCGGCATAGGTGGTCACCGGCGGGCCGCCAATCAGGCCGGCCACGCACACGCCCAGGCCATCACCCATCAGCGTGCGATGCAGGCCCGGCGTCTTGGTGAAGTCCTTGCCAGTGACACCGCCAATAGCCATCACGCCACCGATATGCTCGATGGACGGGGCAATCGCCACCGGCAGCATGAACAGCGCGGCCGACCAGTTGACCTCGGGGCTGTGGAATACCGGTGCGGCAAACCACGGCGCATTGGCCAGCTTGGCAAAATCCACCACGCCCATGAAGGCCGCAGCGATATAGCCCACGGTGACACCGGCCAGAATCGGCACCAGCTTGAACATGCCACGGGCGTAAATGGACACGATGACCGTGGTGGCCAGCGAAATGGCCGCCAGCAGCATGGAGGTTTCATAGGGCATGATCTGCTTGCCACCCGCCTGGCCCATGGCCATGCCGGAGGCTGCGGTGGCGACCGACAGACCGATGATCATGATCACCGGGCCGATCACCACCGGCGGCAGCAGCTTGTTGACCAGCTCCATGCCGCGCCAGCGCACGATGGCAGCAAACACGAAATACATGAAACCGGCGGCAAACAGGCCGAACATGGTGGCACCCTGACCCCAGGTATGCATGGAATAGATGATGGGGCCGATAAAGGCAAACGAGCTACCCAGGAAAATGGGTACCTGACGCCCGGTACACAGCTGGAACAGCAAGGTGCCGATGCCGGCGCCGAGCAGCGCCATGGCGGGGTTGAGGCCGGTCAGCAGCGGTACCAGAACCAGTGCGCCAAAAGCGACGAACAGGATCTGGGCGCCGGAGATGGCCACCTTCACGTGTTGGAACATAATGGGGTTTCCCTGTTTTTGTTAAAAGCAAATACGGCCTGACGCTGACTCAGACCGTGCAATACATGATGGCCTGGGCAATGATGTTGTTTTGCTGCTGTGCCAGCCGGCTGTGCTGGCGGAAGTCCTGCACCATGGCCTGCACCCGCTGATAGGTGTCAAAGTTGGGCAGCGGCCGGTAGGCAATGTCCACTTCCAGCCGCGCCGCCACTTTCTTGATGGTGGTGGGCTTGATGCACACATGCTCGTCGGGCCGGCTATAGGCCAGAAAGCAGGTCACCACCGGCCACTTGGCCGGATTGGCATTGCCATCATTGCGGCACAGCTGCAGCACTTCGACAAAATCGGCAAAACTGTCCGGGCCAAACTGGTGCAGCAAGCGATAGAGCGCAGCGACAAAGGCGGCATGCACATCGCGAAAGCCCAGATAATTGCGGAAGGCCATCTTCTCGAAAGTGCTGACCGTGGTGCTGCGGCCAATGATCTGGCGGCAGGTTTCGGTGATGTCGGCATAGCGCTGGCTGGCGATGGCCTGTTGCAGCCGCTCGGCCGTCAGCCCCTGCTGGCACAGCTGGATGACGCTATCCACGCTGCGGTGCTTTTTGGCCAGTGCCTGCCACTGCGCATCTTGCAGACCGTCAGGAAAGCGCAGCAGAAAGTCGTTGTCGATCTGTTGATGGGCGTTCATCCCTTTCCCTTCTTTCCTTTGGCGGCGGGCTGCAAAAACGCCGCCCTTCCGGTACGGACGAGCGGCGTGCTAACTATCACCGGCAAAATCAGGCGTGCTTGGTGCCGAAGATCTTGTCACCGGCATCACCCAGACCCGGAATGATGTAGCCATTTTCATTCAGATGGCTGTCCAGCGAGGCGGCATACAGCTGCACGTCCGGGTGGGCATCGTTCACCACCTTCACGCCTTCCGGTGCCGCCACCATCACCACCGCCTTGATCTGCTTGCAGCCCTTGCGCTTGAGCAGTTCGATGGTGGCCACCATGGAGCCGCCGGTGGCCAGCATCGGATCGATGATGATGGCGATGCGCTCATCCAGGCTGTCGACGAATTTTTCGAAATAGGACACCGGTTCCAGCGTTTCTTCGTTGCGGGCCAGGCCCACCACGCTGATCTTGGCCGACGGCACCAGGTCGAGCACGCCGTCCAGCATGCCGATGCCGGCGCGCAGGATGGGGACCACGGTGACTTTCTTGCCCTTGATCTGCTGGATGTCGATCTTGCCGCACCAGCCGTCGATGGTGGTGGCTTCCAGTTCAAAATCGCGGGTGGCTTCATAAGCCAGCAGACGCGCCAGTTCCTGGGTGAGCTGGCGGAATTTCATGGTGCTGATATCGCCCTCGCGCAACAGGCCGAGTTTGTGCTGTACCAGCGGATGGTTGACTACGTGGATGTTCATGCTTGGTCCCAAACCTTGCGAAAAAGCTGCCGGTTGCGATCTTGTGGAGCGCAGGGGCAGCTTGTTTCAGATATGCGAAACCGGCCTGGTTGCCATGGCCGGTCTTTGAATGAGGTATGGGGCGATATTCTACCGCTTTTCCCACTGGGAAATCCACGGGATTAACCCTGAGGCCGGCAGTGGCGCCGCACAGATATAGCCCTGCACCGCATGGCAGCCCAGTTCGCTCAGTACGGACAGATCGGTCGCATCCTCCACCCCCATGCCCACCGTGCTTAGGCCGCCGGCCTGGGCCAGTGCCAGTGCCTCGCCCAGAATGGCCCGCAGGTGCTGGTTGTCGCCGGCGCCATGTACAAAGGCACGGTCGATTTTCAGACCGCTGAAATGGCTGCTCAGCAGCTTGTCGGTCAGGCCGGTGCCAATGCCGAATTCATCCACCATCACGCCAAAGCCTGCCTGGCGTAGCGCCTGCAGCTGGGTGTCGGCCATGGCCCAGTGCTGGCGCAGGGTGCTTTCGGAAAATTCCAGGGTCAGGTTTGCCGGCTGCAGGCCGGCCAGCCTGGTTTTCTGGGCCAAATGCCCGGCCAGCTGCGGGTCAGCCAGCAACTGGGCGGACAGATTGATCGATACCTGCAATGCCTGCCCCTGGTCCAGCCAGTCGCGGCAGGCATACAGCGATTTTTCCAGGATCAGCTCGGTCAGCTCACGTATCATGCCGCGCTCTTCCATCACCGGCACGAAGGTGATGGGCGAGAGCACACCCAGTGCCGGATGGCGCCAGCGCGCCAGCGCCTCGGCGCCGATGACACGGCGGTCGCGGATATCGACAATGGGCTGGAAATACGGCACCAGCTGGTCGTTGACCAGTGCTTTCCAGATTTCATCGATGGGCATGGCACCACCACTGTCGCTGGTGGCGTGGCCGGTGAGGTGCTCGGTTTGGGCAAGAAAGCCCGCAGCTTGTGAAGGTGTCATGGCGGTATCCGGTCGGGATAGGGCAGCGGGCTGCCGGCAGTAGGCTGTTTGCTGAATTGTAAGACAGTCAGGCGGTAGTGGATATGAACTTGTCGTGCGGTCCGGAGAAAATCGGCGGGTCTGGGCATGTGCGCGCCCTGCTTGTGTGCATCGATGCGGCGTGCCGGCAAAGAAAAACCCGGCCGGGGCCGGGTTTGCTCTGCTTGCCATGGTGGGCGTGGCTTACAGCCCTTGCAGCACTTCCTGCAATTCGCCGGACTGGTACATTTCGTACATGATGTCCGAGCCACCGATGAACTCGCCCTTGACGTAGAGCTGCGGAATGGTCGGCCAGTTGGAGAATTCCTTGATGCCCTGGCGGATTTCGGCGTCCTGCAGCACGTCGACGGTCTTGATGTTTTCCACGCCACAGGCTTTCAGAATCTGGACCGCGCGCGAGGAGAAGCCGCACTGCGGGAACTGGGCCGAGCCTTTCATGAACAGCACAACCGGGTTCTCGGTAACGGTCTGCTTGATGATGTCCTGGGTATCCATGAGGAATTCCTTGCGGTGAACGGGCAAACAGCGGGTTTGCCCTCAATACTTGACTGAAACGATGGGTTATTGTACGTAAGCCGGCTGCGCTGGTCAATTTGCCTGATGACGTGCGCGCAACTGGCGCAGGAATATTTCGGCCTGGCCGTCGTACAGGGCGTGGCGGTTCATGAAGCGCGATACGTTGGCCGCCACCAGCGCCGTGGCCATCAACGGAATGATCATGGTGGACGACGAAGAGGTCATTTCCATCACGATGACAAAGCCGGTCATCGGCGCGCGGGTCATGCCGGAGAAAAACGCCACCATGCCCAGCAGTACCATGGCCGCCTGCGGCAGCGAGGGCAGCAGCAAGGACATGTTCAGGCCAAAGCCCGCTCCCACCGCCAGCGAGGGGGCGAACATGCCGCCGGGTGCACCGCTGATATAGGTGATGATCAGCGAAACCAGCTTGAGAATGCCGTACTCCTGCATGCTGCTGCCACCTCCCTCGATGATCTCCTTGGCGCGGAAATAGCCGGTGCCGAAGGTGATGCCGTCGCTGGCAATGCCGATGACCGCCAGCAACAGGCCGCAGGCAATGGCAAACAGGATGGGGTAGTTGATGCGCCAGCCGTGCAGCGGGCCGGGCAGGTGATGGGCCAGTGTCAGGATGGCGCGCGAGGTCAGGCCGCCGATGATGCCGCCGACAATGCCGCACACCGGAATGGCCATCCAGCCCGAGCGCAGCTCCAGCACCACCGACACCACGCCGAAGTAGTTGTAATCACCCAGTACCGCAATGGCGGTAATACCGGCCAGGATGACCGACAACAGGATGGTGGAGCTGGCGCGCTGGTCGAAGGTGCGGCCCATTTCCTCGATGGCGAACACGATGCCGGCCAGCGGGGTATTGAAGGCCGCCGCCACACCGGCCGCTGCGCCCGCCAGGATAAAGCTGCGTGCCACGCCCTCATGGCGCAGGGCAGCCTCGCGGTTGAGCGAGTACTTGATGGCGGCCCCCACCTGCACGATGGGGCCTTCATAGCCCATGGTGGAGCCACAGCCCACGCCGATCAGCGTCAATACCATCTTGCCCACGGCGGCGCGCATGGTGAGTATGCGCGCGCGCAGGGCGTGCATGCCCGGCTGCATGGCAATGATGGTTTGCGGAATGCCACCGCCGCCGGCACCATCAAAGAAGGTGCGCAGCAGCCATACCGACAAACCCAGCCCGGCCGGGGTGATCAGCAGGGCCCAGTAGGGCGACTGGTCGTAGATCTGGTAGAACAGTTCGTGCGACAGATGGCTGCCATTGGCAAACACCGCCGCCACCAGGCCAATCAGAATGGCAGCAATCCAGATCGGAGCCCGACGTCGCCACAGTGCCATGGACAAATACAGATATCTCAGGCGGCGGCTGGCGCGCAGGCCGTGCTGGCCCAGGCGCCGGGCGACTCTGGTGTCGGACATGGGGGAGGGAACTCCGTGGCGGTTTATCGAGAGCTGAGCAAAGCCGCGTGACACATCGTTTGATATGAAACGGTATTTTCGACTTTGCTAATACTCGATGATAAGGTCAATTACCTTTCCTGACCAGAACCGCTGCGAAGAAACCGTCGGAATTATGCAGGTGCGGCTTCAATTCCAGATAGTCGCCAATCTGTAGCGGGATCTTCTGTTCGGCCAGCGCTTCATCCATCGGCAGCAGGACAAAGTCCGGGTGGGCGGCCAGGAAGGCTTCGACGATGTCGCGGTTTTCCTGCGGCAGCAGGCTGCAGGTGGCGTACACCAGACGGCCGCCCACTTTCACCAGGCGCGCGGCCGAGGCCAGGATGGCGGTTTGCTTGACGTTCAGCTCGGCCACGCTTTCCGGGCTCTGGCGGAATTTCAGGTCCGGATTGCGGCGCAAGGTGCCCAGGCCGGAACACGGCGCATCCACCAGCACGCGGTCGGCCTTGCCCGCCAGGCGTTTTACCTTGCTGTCGTTTTCATGCGCCAGCAGCTGCGGGTGCACATTGGACAGGCCGGAGCGGGCCAGGCGCGGCTTGAGATTGGCCAGGCGCTTTTCCGATACATCGAAGGCGTACAGACGGCCGCTGGAGGCCATCTGGTTGCCCAGCAGCAGGGTCTTGCCACCGGCTCCAGCACAGAAATCCACCACCATTTCACCACGACGGGCACCGGTGATCAGGCCCAGCAGCTGGCTGCCTTCGTCCTGCACTTCGATGACACCGGACTTGAACAGCTCGTACTTGGACAGCGCCGGCTTGTCTTGCAGACGGATGCCGATGGGCGAGTAGGGGGTGGGCTCGCACGGCATGCCGTCGGCGCGCAGGCGGTCCATCACTTCGTCGCGCTTCATCTTCATGGTGTTGACGCGCAGATCCAGCGGCGCCGGCTCCATCAGGCCCAGGCCCAGCGCCAGCACGTCCTTCGGGTCTTTTTCCGCCAGGCGCTCGATCACCCATTCCGGCAGTTCGGCGGCGATGGACAGGTTGTCGTCCAGCTGCTTGCCCTTGACGCTGCTCAGCCATTCGCGCTCACCGGCGCTGGTGGCGTCGGCCAGTTCCTTGATATTGAGCTTTTGCAGACGCATCAGCGCCACCATGGCCAGCCGGCGCGGGCTGGCCTTTTCCGGGGCGATCAGCGCGCGGAACTGGATCAGGCGGCGCAGGCAGCCAAAGGCGGTTTCGGCAATCAGGTGACGGTCGTTGGAACCCAGCTTCACGTTTTCGCGGAAGTAGGCGGACAGCACGGCATCGGCCGGGCGGTCAAAGCGGATCATCTGGCCGATGACGTTTTCGATGTGTTTCAGTTGGCTATGGCTGATATTCATTAACGGTTATTCCGGGTCATGGGGCGAGCGGGCAGGCGCCATTGCTCGGTGCCGTCAATATTGATCAGCACGGCGCGCAGTTCTACCCGTTTGCTCTTGTCGGTGCGCGAAATGCGCACCGGCAGGTTGGCGAAATCCGGAGCCAGCCAGAATTCGGTGATGTCATCCTCGCCCTTGGCGCGGAACACTATCACCCGGATCTTGCCGGAGCCGGTGTCGTAATCGGTTTCGCCACTGGGGGTCATCGGATATTCATAGACCTTTTTCCCGGTGGTGATCTGCAAGGGGGCGGAGCCAAGCTGGCCGCCCTTCAGCCCCAGCTGGAAGGCCAGGCTGAATACATCTTGTGCACCGGCGCGCAGGGCGACTTCCTTGTCGCCCTGATCGCCAAAGTGCAGGGTGCCGGCTGCCCAGTCAAAGCGGGCGGATTCCTTGGCCTCATGGCCTACCCAGGCTTGCAGGCTGTCCGGCTGCAGGCCGTGCTGGTTTAACCGGCCTTGTGAAAGATAGCGCCGCTTCCCGCCGATAACCGGGTTGAAGCGAATCTCCAGCGTATAACTGTTCGGGCCATGTTGCCAGTCAAGGCCACCACTGCCGACCATGGCGTTGTTGTAGAAGGTCTGATAGCCCAGCTGGGCCTGCGCCGGGAAACGGTGCTGGGCGGTCAGCGGTGTCAGATAACCGGCCGGCCTGTCCGCCACAGTGGCGGCCGGGGCGCTGGCGTCGACGGTGTGCTCATGCGGCTCAGTCTTGTCCGCTTTTGCGGCATGGGCCGTTGCCGGCGCACTGGCCGCGCCTGGCTGGTGGCTATTGGCCTGTTCCGCCAGCGGCTGGCTGGCGTCCTCCGTCTCGGCTGCTTGTTCTGCTGCCGGGGCTTGCTCCGCTTTGGCGTGCGCTGCCGAGGCATCGTGATGGCGCTTTGCCTTGTGCCCGCTCACGGCTCTTGCCGGCCCGCCGGGCAGCAGTCTGGCGGTGGGCGTGGCAGGTGGCGTGGCTTGTTCCAGCTGCAGCGCCTGCATTTTTACATCGATCTTGCGCAGGGCCTGATCGGGCGGCAATGCTATCGTGCTTTCCGGCAGCAGGCCGGAGCCCAGCATGGCCACATGCAGCAGCAGGGAAGCCAGCAGGGCCAGGATGAATATCCGCAGCGACGATTTCATGCCGGAGCCGATCACTCAGGGCGCAGGTGCCAGCAGGCTGGCGGCCGGCTGGGCGGGGGAGGCCACCTTGCCATCGACAATCTGCAGTTCGCCAGCCACAAAGCGGCGCACGGCAGCCGGGTAGAGCTGGTGTTCCAGCTGCAATACCCGCGCGGCCACGCTGTCCGGGGTGTCGTCGTCCTGCAGGGTGACCACGCCCTGGGCCACGATGGGGCCGTGGTCCAGTTCGGCGGTGACAAAGTGCACGGTGCAGCCGGCTACCTTGCAGCCCATTTCCAGTGCCCGCGCATGGGTATGCAGGCCGGGAAAGGCGGGCAGCAGCGAGGGGTGGATGTTGAGCATGCGGCCTTCGTAGCGGCGGGTGAAGTCTGCCGTGAGAATGCGCATGAAGCCGGCCAGCACCACCAGGTCGGGCTGGTAGCCGTCTATCACTTGCGCCAGCTGTGCATCAAATGCTTCGCGGCTGGCAAACTGCTTGTGGTCCACCACTGCCGTGGCAATGCCCCGCTCTGCCGCCCAGGCGAGGCCGGCGGCGTCGGGACGGTTAGACAGCACCGCGGCGATGCGCGCTGCCGGGATATTGGCCTCGACAATGGCCTGCATGTTCGAGCCGCGACCGGAAATCAGGATGACGATGTTTTTCATGGTTGCACTATGGGCTGCTGGATGTCGCCGGTAAAAAAACAAGCGCCGCCAGCAATGCTAGCGGCGCCGTTCGGTGTCACTGCCAGACTCAGGAAATCTGGGTCTGGTGTTCGTCACCGTTGCGGGCGCGCACGCTGCCCAGACGGTGTACGGTTTCGCCTTCCTGCTGCAGCAGGGCGGTGGCGGCAGCCACATGCTCTTCGGCCACGATCACCACCATGCCGATGCCGCAGTTGAAGGTACGGTACATTTCCTGGCTGTCGACATTGCCTTCCTTCTGCAGCCACTGGAACAGCTTGGGCAGTTCCCAGCTATTGGCATCGAGCTGGGCAACCACATTGTCCGGCAGCACGCGCGGGGTGTTTTCGGTGATGCCGCCGCCGGTGATGTGGGCCATGCCTTTGACCGGCAGGGTCTGCATCAGCTTGAGCAGGGGCTTCACATAGATGCGGGTGGGGGCAATCACCGCATCGCGCAGGCTCTTGTCGCCATCAAAGGCGGCGTCCAGATCCGGCTGGGCACGGTCGATGATCTTGCGCACCAGGCTGTAGCCATTGGAATGCACACCGTTGGAACCCAGGCCCAGGACAACATCACCCGGCACGATGGTACGGCCGGTGATCACCTGGCTCTTTTCCACCACGCCGACGGCAAAGCCGGCCAGATCGTATTCGCCCACCGGGTACATGCCCGGCATTTCGGCGGTTTCGCCGCCAATCAATGCACAACCGGCCTGTTCGCAACCAGCGGCAATGCCCTTGATCACGTCGGTGGCTTGCGGGACATCCAGCTTGCCGCAGGCGAAGTAATCCAGGAAGAACAGCGGCTCGGCACCCTGAACCAGGATGTCGTTCACGCTCATGGCCACCAGATCGATGCCGACGGTGTCGTGGCGATTCCAGTCAAAGGCGAGTTTCAGCTTGGTGCCCACGCCATCGGTGCCGGATACCAGGACGGGCTCTTTGTACTTTTTGGAAATTTCCACCAGTGCGCCGAAACCGCCGATACCACCGAGAACTTCCGGACGCATGGTGCGCTTGGCATAGGGCTTGATGTTTTCGACGAGCGCGTCGCCGGCGTCGATATCCACGCCTGCATCACGGTAACTGAGGGACTGGGTGCTCAAGGTAAACTCGCTTTCTGCTAACTTGAAGTATTTTCACGTCAAGCTTTCGCTGATGCGAAAGCACTGTATTTTAACTGAATTTCTGCCAGAAAGCCGCGCTTAATTTGCAATGGCGCAGCAGAAAGCGCCGTGGCGGCTAGCCGGGCCTGCCCCGGTGCCGGGCCGGCCATGCCAGGCCGGGCTGCGCTGACGCGCTTTTATCCGCCTGGAATCGCCAAACTAATGGCATGCAGCGGTTTCGCCAACAGGCCATCTCGGCGTAAAATCACCGTCTGACTTCAATCGGCCCACACGACCTTACTCTTGGACCAGCTAGTACTAGACCTGACCCCCACGCCGCTGCCGGCCTTCGACAATTTCCTGGCCCAGCGCAACCGCGAGGTGATCACCGCCCTCACGGCGGAGGATGGCGAGCGCTTCATCTATCTGTGGGGCGAGCCGGGCAGTGGCAAGACCCACCTGCTGCAAGCCTGGATTGCCCATGCCGAGCGGCTGGGCCGCGCCTCCATCTATCTGGATGGCCAGAAGGAACATCTGCCGGATTTTGCCCGCGAAGCCAGCTTCATTGCGGTGGACCATGTCGACGACCTGGCCCCGGACGACCAGATCACCCTGTTCTCCTTTTATAACTCGCTGAAGGAAAGTGGCGAGGGCCGGCTATTGATGGCCGGACGCAAGCCACCGATGGCCGCTGCCGTGCGCGACGACCTGCGCACCCGGCTGGGCTGGGGACTGGTGCTGGAAGTGAAGGCCCTGTCCGACGACGACAAGCTGGCTGCGCTGCGCACCCATGCCGCCAACCGCCAGCTGGCCATTGCCGACGATGTGTTCCGTTACCTGCTTACCCACTGGCGGCGCGACCTGTCCAGCCTGATCGGCATGCTGGACATGCTGGACCGCTATTCGCTGGCGCTGCGCCGCCCCATCACCGTGCCGCTGGTGAAAAACGTTTTGCAAACCGCGAGTTCTTCCGACACATGACCCAAGCACGCAATCTGGCCCTGTTTGACCTGGACAACACCCTGCTGATCGGCGACTCCGATTTCGAATGGCCGCGCTTCCTGATCAAGCGCGGCATTGTCGACCAGGCTTACTACGACCATCGCAATAATCACTTCTACGAACAGTACAAGGCCGGCACGCTGAATATCGGCGAGTATCTGGAATTTGCACTGGAGCCGCTCACCCGTTACGACAACACCGAGCTGGCAGCACTGCATGCCGCTTATATGGATGAGCATATCCGTCCCATCATTCCGCAAGCCGCGCGCGACCTGCTCAATCTGCACCGCCAGCAGGGCGATGAAATCCTCATCATCACCGCCACCAACCGTTTCATCACCGGTCCCATCGCCGCCGAACTGGGCGTGGATGACGAACACCTGATCGCCATCGACCTGGAACGCAGCGCCGATGGCCGCTACACCGGCAAGCACACCGGCGTGCCCAGCTTCCAGGGCGGCAAGATCACCCGGCTGGAAATGTGGCTGGCCGAACGCGGCCAGACGCTGGCCAGCTATGGCCGCAGCTTCTTCTACAGCGATTCGCACAACGACTTGCCACTGCTGTCCATCGTCAGCAACCCGGTGGCGGTCGACCCGGACGACACCCTGCGCCAGCACGCCAAGGAGCAGGGCTGGCCCATCATCAGCCTGCGCGGCTAAGCCCGCCATCATCCCGTCCGTGCAGGTTGGTCGCAGTGCCAGCCTGTTTTTTTGCCCGGAGAACGACATGCAGCAACTTGAAGCCTTTCTGGCCCGCGCCGAAGCCCTGCTGGCCCGTCTCGAACCCTTGCTGCCTCCGGCCCGGCCCGAGCCGGACTGGAGCGCACCAGCCTATCGCTGGCGGCGTCAGGGCATGGCCGGCTGGCTGGAGAGCGTCAACCAGCCGCACACCCTGCCGCTGGCGCGGCTGACCCATATCGACAACCAGCTCAAGCTGCTGGTGCGCAACACCCGCCAGTTCGTCAAGGGCAAACCGGCCAATAATGTGCTGCTGACCGGCGCACGCGGCACTGGCAAATCGTCATTGGTGAAAGCCCTGCTGCCAGAATTCGCCGACAAGGGCCTGCGCATCATCGAGGTGGACAAGGAGCATCTGTCCGATCTGGCCGAGATCATGGCGCTGGTGGCCGGGCGCAAGGAGCGCTACATCCTGTTCTGTGACGACCTGTCGTTTGAAGATGGCGACGATGCCTACAAGGCGCTGAAAACCGCGCTGGATGGCGGCCTGGCACGGCGGGCGGAAAACATGCTGGTGTATGCCACCTCCAACCGCCGCCATCTGATGCCGGAAAAACACAGCGAAAACCGCGAGGGCTGGGTCAGCGATGGCGAAATCCATCCGGGCGAAGCCATCGAGGAAAAAGTGTCGCTGTCCGACCGCTTTGGCCTGTGGCTGTCGTTTTATCCCTTCGATCAGGACGCCTATCTGGCCGCAGTCAAGACCTGGCTGGAACATTTCCAGCTGCCCATGGACAGCGAGGCCGAACGCGCGGCGCTGCAATGGAGCCAGCTGCGCGCCAGCCGTTCCGGCCGCGTGGCCTGGCAATTTGCCAATGACTGGGCTGGCCGCAGCGCCAGGGAACGCAAGGCGGAGCTGGGCAAGTGAGCGTGGCCAGCGTGGCGGCCACGCCGCCACACCGCACCCGCGGCATCCTGCTGTACAGCCTGGCCATTTTTCTGCTGGCGGTGATGGATGCCAGCGCCAAATGGCTGACCCATGGCTATCCGGTGGGCGAAATCATCTTCTTCCGCTCGCTGTTTGCCCTGCCCATCCTGCTGGTGCTGGGGCTGCGCCACAGCAGCGCACCGGCCCGGCTGCTGGCCACGGCACAGCCATGGCGGCATCTGTTGCGCGGGATGGTGGTGATGCTGACCATCGTCACCTTCTTCATGGCCTTGCGCCATTTGCCGCTGGCCACGGTAACGGTGATCACCCTGGCCAACCCCATCTTCATGCTGCTGCTGGGCCTGTTCTGGCTGGGCGAGCCGGTGGGGCGGCAGCAATGGCTGGCAGTCGGCCTGGGCCTGATCGGGGTGCTGGTGGTGTGTGGCCTGTCCGGCCTGCAGTTCAATGCCTACAGCCTGCTGGCGGTGGCCTCGGCCCTGTCCTATGCCCTGGCCACGCTGCTGACCCGTCAGCTGTCGGCCCATGACAGCCCGGCCACCATTGCCTTGCTGGGGACGCTGCTCATGCTGCTGTTCAGTGCCTTGAGCGCAGGCCGCGACTGGCAGTGGCCGGGGCTGGCCGACTGGCTGGTGCTGCTGTTGCTGGGCCTGAGCGGCGGGCTGGCCAATTTCGTCAATGCCCTGTCGCTGCGCGATGTGCCGCTATCGGCGGTGGCTCCGCTGGAATACAGCATCCTGCTGTGGGCGGCAGCGCTGGGGTATTTTTTCTTTGCCGAAATGCCGGGTATGAGTACCTGGCTGGGCGGGGCCCTGATTATCGCCAGCGGTGTGGTGGTGGCCAGGGCGAAGCATTAACCGCGGACCAGAACACTGGCTGACAAGACAAATCATGCATTCTGACAACAAGATCATCGAAGTGGTGGCCGGCGTGCTGATGCGCCCGGATGGCAGTTTCATGCTGGGCAGCCGGCCGCAGGGCAAACCTTATGCCGGCTACTGGGAGTTTCCCGGCGGCAAGGTAGAGCCTGGTGAAAGCGCCCTGCAGGCGCTGGTGCGCGAGCTGCAGGAGGAAATGGCCATCACCGTGACCCATGCCACACCCTGGCTGAGCCGGCTGCATCACTACGAACATGCCTCGGTCCATTTGCGCTTTTTCCGCGTGTGGGACTGGCAGGGCGAGCCACAGCCGCAAGAGGGCCAGCAGTTTGCCTGGCAGCCGCCGGGGCCGAGCAGTGTCGAGCCCATGCTGCCGGCCAATGGCCCGATACTGAAGTCACTGCAATTACCCGCGGTGTACGCCATCACCTGCGCCCATGAAATCGGCGTGGCCGCGCAGTTGCAGGCACTGGCTACCGGCCCGGCCCATGGCCTGGTACAGGTACGCGAACCGGACATGGACCGGCAGCAGTTACAGGCTTTTGTCCGCGAAGTGGCGGCCATCGTGCATGCACGCGGCGGTAAGGTGGTGGTGAATGCCGACCCGGCCTGGCTGGCCGGCTGGCCGGTGGATGGCATGCATCTGAATGGCAGCCGTTTGCGGCAGCTGACGCAGCGGCCGGATATTGCCTGGGTGGGGGCGTCGGTGCACTCGGCAGCAGAATTGCAGCAGGCGGGGCTGCTTGGTCTGGATTACGCCTTGCTCGGCCATGTCCAGCCCACGGCCAGCCACCCCGGTGTCACGCCGCTGGGCTGGGACGGTTTTGCCAGCGTGCTGGCTGCGGGCATGCCGCTGCCGGTGTATGCACTGGGCGGGCTGCAGGCTCAGGATCTGGAAACCGCGCGTCAGCATGGCGCGCATGGTGTGGCACTGATGCGTGGAGCCTGGCAATGACGATGAATGCCCAACAGAAAAAACTGCTGCTGATCGGTACGGCCCTGCTGCTGCTGGCCGCCATCAAGGGCGGGCTGGTGTGGTGGTATCTGCAACACAAGAATCAGCCTGCCGCACCGCAATTGCTGGCCTGCAATATCGCTCAGGGGCGCTGCGCCTTGCCGGATGGTGGCAGCTTGCACTTTGTCAGTCCGCCGCAAAACGGCAAGCCCTTTACGCTGCGGCTGGAAGGGGTGCAGGTGGCACAGCCTGCGGTGGAGTTTGCCATGGCAGACATGGACATGGGTTTCAACCGCTATCGTTTTGTGGCCGATGGTTCGGACTGGCAGGCGCGCATCACCCTGCCAGTCTGCGCCACCGGCAGCCGTCACTGGATTGCCACCCTGCATCTGGGTGAGCAGTCTTACAGCCTGCCCTTCCTGGCGCAGTAGCACAGGTATCGTTCAGCGCGTAAAGGCTCCGGGAGGGGCCTTTTTTGTTGAAAGTGTGGGATTGGGCCGAGGCTGTTCCGGTAGTGCTAACGGGCTAGATGCCGACTCATTTCCACCGCACCAACGCGCCCATCCGCCGCGCGGAAGCGGCAATACCGCGGCCGGGTACACCATCACTTCAACAAATAGCTCAGCACAATGCCCGCCATCAGCACCGCACCGACGCGGTTATTGTCGAGAAAAGCCTTGAAACACAGCCCGCGGTCGCGGGTGCGGATTTCCCGGTACTGCTTGGCGATCAGTAACAGGCAGATGGCCAGTGCGGTAAAGAAAGGCCAGCCCAGTGCCAGCTGCCAGCCTATGCCCGCCATCATGAGGATGAACACGGCATGGCATAGCATGATGCCGGTGACGTCGTGGTCGCCAAAGGTGATGGCTGAGGTCTTGATGCCGATTTTCAGGTCATCCGGCTTGTCGGCCATGGCATAAGCCGTATCGTAGGCCACGGTCCAGAAGGCATTGGCCACCAGCAGCAGCCAGGCCAGTGCGGGGACGTGATTGTTGAGCGCGGCAAAGGCCATGGGGATGCCAAAGGAAAAGGCAATGCCCAGATAAGCCTGCGGCATGGGGAAGAAACGCTTGGTGAAGGGGTAGCTGGCGGCCACGAAAACCGCTGGCACGCTCATCAGCCAGGTCAGCCGGTTCAGCGGCAGGATCAGCAGGAAAGAGATGATGGCCAGCGCCAGCGCCAGCCACAGCGCTTCACGCTCGGTCACCGCACCACGGGCAAACGGGCGCTGGCTGGTGCGCTCCACATGCATGTCGTAGTGGCGGTCGGCATAGTCGTTGATGACGCAGCCAGCCGAGCGCATCAGGAAGGTGCCGAGCACGAAGATCAGCACCACCAGCGGGTCCGGCTTGCCGTTGCCGGCTATCCACAGTCCCCACAGCGTGGGCCACAGCAGCAGCAGGGTGCCGATGGGCTTGTCCATGCGCATCAGCTGCTTGTAAACGGTGTAGCGGTCTTTCAGGGCATCAAGCGTCATCGGGCAAAATCTTTCAGGGCGGGCAGGAACACCTCGCACACCACCATCGGGGCTTCATCCAGCACAAAGCGGCAGCGCCGTGCCGTCAGGCTGGTGCTATCGCTTGCACAGGCCTGGTGCAGGGGATGGGCCGGCCCCAGTTGCTGATAGTGCAGCGGGCCGCGCTGCAGCTGCGGCAGGCCACCAAACAGGGTGAGTCCGAGCGAGCGGCTGCCACGGTCCAGGATGGGCTGCCACACCGGGCAGTCCAGCCGGGCAATGCTGCGCGCGTACACCACCGGGGTGTCATCCAGGGTCAGCAGCACATGGCGGGCATACAGCAGGCTGTCGGCTGGCAGGGCAAGCAGGGCGGGCTCGTCCGGGTTGGCCGGGCTTGCGCCTTGTGACAATACCTGCACGCCGAAGCGGTGGCCGGTGGCCAGCAGCCGCTCGGTCAGCGAGCCGGCTTCGCTGACGAAGGCCAGCAGGCCGGGGGCAAGGTCGGGGGGCTGCGGCAGCCAGTGTGTATCCTGAATCATGGCGCGCATTATGCCAAAGCCGGACAAGGCTTGTCCTGTTTGTTGACAGTAATACGACAATGGCCTTGTCTGTTTATACCGCGCTGCAGCAGCCACAGGTATGATGAAAGCCCGATGTTGGCCGATGGCCTGGCTTGTGGTGGCGCGCTGCTGCAGGCGGAATGATGCCCATGATAGAAACCCTGTTGTGGCTGGTGGGTTACCAGCTGGCTGGTGAGCTGATCAGCCGTAGTTTTTCCCTGCCCTTGCCCGGCCCGGTGCTGGGCATGTTGCTGCTGTTTTGCACGCTGGCTGCGCGCAAGTCGGTGCCGGAAAGCATGAAGCAGAATGTGCCGCGCTTTCTGTCCCATCTGTCGCTGCTGTTCATTCCTGCCGGCGCCGCGGTGCTGGCCTATCGCGATCTGCTGGCCGGTTTCGGCTGGCAATTGCTGGTGGTGCTGGCCGCTTCCACCATCCTGACCCTGCTGCTGCCCGGCCTGTTGCTGAAGTTGCTGCTGGCGCGCCACCGGCACAAGGAGGAGGCATGAATCCCATGGCTGCCGTGGAGGTGCTGCGGACATCGCCCTTGAGCGGGGTGTTTGTCACCTTGCTGGCCTACAAGCTGGCGGTGTTGTTCAACCGGCGCTGCCACGGCCATCCGCTGTCCAACGCGGTGCTGATCGGTGTGCTGTTGCTGCTGGGCTGGCTGTTGGCCACCGGCACCAGCTACCGTGACTACATGAAGGGCGGGGTGATGGTGCAGATGCTGCTGGGCCCGGCCACGGTGGCGCTGGCGGTGCCGCTGTACGGTAATCTGTCGCGGCTGAAGCGTGCCGCCGGCCCCCTGGCCATCACCATCGTGTTTGGCGGGCTGGTCGGCATTGTCAGTGCGGTCGGGGTGGGCTGGCTGCTGCAATTACCGCAGCAGGTATTGCTGTCGCTGACCACCCGTGCGGTGACCACGCCGATTGCCATGAGCGTGTCGCAGGGCATTGGCGGCATTCCCGAGCTGTCGGCCATGTTTGTGATTTTGTCTGGCATTTTCGGTGCGGTCATCGTCAAGCCGCTGTTTTCCTTGCTGGGCATGGGCGACGACATGGTGCTGGGCACGGCCACCGGTATTTCGGCACACGGTATCGGAACGGCACGGGTGTTCCAGTTGTCAGAGACTGCCGGCGCTTTCGCCGGGCTGGCGATGGGGCTTAATGGGGTAGTCACCGCCATTCTGGTGCCCTTGCTGGCACCGCTGCTGCACTAGC
>NZ_JAELTZ010000140.1:0-397 GCF_016429115.1 Aquitalea sp. ASV15
GACGCTGAGCGACAGCGACTACACCCTGACTGGCGCGACCGGCAGCATGACGGTCAACCCGCTGGCGGTGACCCTGACCGGTAGCCAGACCTATAACGGCACGACTACTGCCCAGGGCAGCAACCTGACGGTCAGCAACCAGATCGAAGGGGACAGCGTCACCGTCGGTGGCAGCGCCACCCTGGCCAGCGCCCACGCTGGCAGCCGCGCCCTGTCAGGCTTCAACAGCCTGACGCTGAGCGACAGCGACTACACCCTGACTGGCGCGACCGGCAGCATGACGGTCAACCCGCTGGCGGTGACGCTGACCGGTAGCCAGACCTATAACGGCACGACTACTGCCCAGGGCAGCAACCTGACGGTCAGCAACCAGATCGTTGGCGATACCGTCACCGTT
>NZ_JAELTZ010000141.1:0-395 GCF_016429115.1 Aquitalea sp. ASV15
CCCCCCCCCCCCCCCCCCCCCCCCCCCCCCCCCCCCCCCCCCCCCCCCCCCCCCCCCCCCCCCCCCCCCCCCTTTTTTCAAGCAGATGTCGGCATACGAGATCCTTGTTATTGTCTCGTGGGCTCGGAGATGTGTATAAGAGACAGCGGTCGCGGCAGGCCATCACGGCAGCCAGATCAGGCCACATTAGCGGCAGCTGGGGATAATCCAGCCACGCGCACTCCACCTGATGCGCCAACAGCTGGATAGGGGGGGGGGGGGGGGGGGGGGGGGGGTGCCGACGAACGAACAACAGGGTAGATGTCGGGGGGGGCCGGGGCATTAGTGGGGGGGGGGGGGGGGGGGGGGGGGGGGGGGGGGGGGGGGGGGGGGGGGGGGGGGGGGGGGGGGGGGGG
>NZ_JAELTZ010000142.1:0-395 GCF_016429115.1 Aquitalea sp. ASV15
GCAGTGATTCTGTCCGGCTACATGGCCCCGGTGGAAAACATGCCGCTGCCGCTGCGCATGGTCAGCGCGGTGGACCCGCTCAGCCACTTCATCGTCATCGTCAAGGGCATCTTCCTGAAGGGTTATGGCCTGGCTGAAGCCTGGCCACAGCTGTGGCCGCTGCTGGCCATTGCCGCCAGCACGCTGGCACTGGCCTATCTGATGTTCTTGCGCAGGAGTCACTGATGTCATCTCGCCAGCGGATTTTCCTTTTCCTGAGCAGTGCTGCGCTAGGCGCCTGCGCGGTGGGGCCGGATTACCAGCCACCGGCCAGCAGCCTGCCCGCGCACTACCATTTCCAGCCAGCCAGTACGGCCAGCCAGACGGTGCAGCCGCAGTGGTGGACGGTATTTGAC
>NZ_JAELTZ010000143.1:0-393 GCF_016429115.1 Aquitalea sp. ASV15
CCCCCCCCCCCCCCCCCCCCCCCCCCCCCCCCCCCCCCCCCCCCCCCCCCCCCCCCCCCCCCCCCCCTCTAATCATCCGCCCCCCCCCGAGACCTACACTGTTGTTCGTTCGTCGGCAGCGTCAGATGTGTATAAGAGACAGTTCCATGCTTATGCGGTAGTAATGATCGATCTTGTTTTTTTCCGCGGCGACCAGCAGCTGCCAGTGGCCATCGGGCTGTCTTTCCAGAAAGGACAGCGGCTCCAGGACTGTCTCTTATACACATCTCCGAGCCCACGAGACATTAACAAGGATCTCGTATGCCGTCTTCGGCTTGAAAAAAGGGGGGGGGGGGGGGGGGGGGGGGGGGGGGGGGGGGGGGGGGGGGGGGGGGGGGGGGGGGGGGGGGGGGG
>NZ_JAELTZ010000145.1:0-393 GCF_016429115.1 Aquitalea sp. ASV15
CCCCCCCCCCCCCCCCCCCCCCCCCCCCCCCCCCCCCCCCCCCCCCCCCCCCCCCCCCCCCCCCCCCCTTTTTTACAGCAGAAGACGGCATACGAGATACTTGTTAATGTCTCGTGGGCTCGGAGATGTGTATAAGAGAAAGGTACTCCAGCCTGGGCAACAGAGTGAGGATCCAGCTCAAAATAAATAAATAAATAAATAAATAAATAAATAAATAAATAAATAAAAACCCTGCCAAACTCTTTCAGTATCTGTCTCTTATACACATCTGACGCTGCCGACGAACGAACAAAAGTGTAGGTCTCGGTGGGGGCAGTATCATTAAAAAAGAGGGGGGGGGGGTGTGGGGGGGGGGGGAGGGGGGGGGGGGGGGGGGGGGGGGGGGAGGGGGGG
>NZ_JAELTZ010000146.1:0-392 GCF_016429115.1 Aquitalea sp. ASV15
CCCCCCCCCCCCCCCCCCCCCCCCCCCCCCCCCCCCAACCCCCCCCCCCCCCCCCCCCCCCGCAACATTTTTTCTAGGAGATGACGGCATACGTGATCCTTGTTTATGTCTCGTGGGCTCGGAGATGTGTTTAAGATACAGTGATTGCACACCGGCAGGCGTTCTGCCGCGTCCACCCACAGGCCATTGATATAGCAGCTCTGCACTAACAGCCCGGTTTCCTGCACTTGATCCATGCTTCACCCTGGGGGGGGGGGGGGGGGGGGGGGGGGGGGGGGGGACGAACGAACAACAGTGGAGGTGGCGGTGGTGGGGGGGGCAGTGGGGGGGGGGGGGGGGGGGGGGGGGGGGGGGGGGGGGGGGGGGGGGGGGGGGGGGGGGGGGGGGGGGGG
>NZ_JAELTZ010000147.1:0-391 GCF_016429115.1 Aquitalea sp. ASV15
CCTCCTTGATAGTTTCGACATCTCGCGGTTGCGTCTCGCGGGCGCAACCGTGAACCGTCGACGGCTCACGCGCAGGGGTACGCGCGTAGGCACCTCCCACACTTCCGACTCTCCTCGGGAGAGTCTACGGCGCCGGATGACGCGTAGTAGGACGCGCCGCACGCGGGGCTAAGATCGCTTTTCGCGAGGTGCAGCATGCGACGTTCGTTGTGCCAGCGGTCCACGTAGGCGACCCAGAGAAGTTTCCAGCCAGCATCCGTCGCCATTGTTTCCTCCTAGGGGCTACCGCGCCCCGTACAGGAAGAACACTCTGCGAAGGACGTGCCAAGAATCCTGGAGACCTCCAGGAGCCCCTCGAATTCCGCTCCCGCTGCAAACCCCTCCCCCGCCT
>NZ_JAELTZ010000148.1:0-390 GCF_016429115.1 Aquitalea sp. ASV15
CCCCCCCCCCCCCCCCCCCCCCCCCCCCCCCCCCCCCCCCCCCCCCCCCCCCCCCCCCCCCCCTCTCACCGCCCCCCCCCCCACCGACACCTACACTGTTGTTCGTTCGTCGGCAGCGTCAGATGTGTATAAGAGACAGGCCGACATCACCGCCAGCGGTTGTCCAGGGTGGTAGTGGCTTGCAGGTTAAGCGTGCTGGCGGTGATGTCGGCCTGGCTGGTATTGCTGATGCTGTCCGCTTGTATGCTGGGGGGGGGGGGGGGGGGGGGGGGAGCCCACGAGACATTAACAAGGATCTCGTATTCCGTCATCTGCTTGAAAATGGGGGGGGGGGGGGGGGGGGGGGGGGGGGGGGGGGGGGGGGGGGGGGGGGGGGGGGGGGGGGGGGGG
>NZ_JAELTZ010000014.1:0-97722 GCF_016429115.1 Aquitalea sp. ASV15
TGTTAATGTCTCGTGGGCTCGGAGATGTGTATAAGAGACAGGGATGTAGGCGATAAACAACGCTTGAAATGGCTTGGCTATGAATTGGCGCGTCACACCAACCGGGCGAAAGTGATGTGGACGTGGCGACGGACAAAAGATGAAATGACAGAACTGCATGCGCTGATTGCCATGCAAGCCAACCAGCACGACACCGCAGCAATTTCTGAAACGCTGGAACGCATCGCGAGGCAGCCTGGATTTCGCGGTGTACGAACCCAATCGTGGGCACTATGCGAGGCCGCGCTACAGCGTGGATATGATGGTCCGCTGCCGCATCTGTATTTTGTGCAAAAGATAAGTCATGGGGAACGTCTGCCGCTGGACTAGCCTGACCGGTGCTTCACTGAGCCCCCAAGGCAGGAAAGCATTGTCTTGGGGCTCTAGAGCAAAGCATCCGCACTTGAGCGGTATCCGTCTTGTACATCATCCGCAGATCCGTGACACATGACCATTCTCTGGCTGCAAAAACGGAACTCACTCACAAATAGGTAAAGACTGCGGGTTTCAACGGTGACGGAAAATTGCAGCCGAAAATCCGCCTGTGAGCACCCTGCAGCAGCCTTGAAATCAGTTACAGCAGTGCTTCGGCGTCGGCTCTGGCACTGCTTGCAACTGAACCAGCAATTCACAGGCGAGACACTGCATCGTCAGATACCAGGACGAATCTGCGGTCAGGGTTGCTATCTGCTTTGGCTGCCAATTGCTCGGCTTCCTGTAGCAATGCTGAGGCAGGTACGCCCAGCGCATCTGCAATCTGCCAAAGCGTACCCACAGACATGGCGACATCACTTCGTTCAATGCGCCCCATGGCGTTCCTGTGCAGCAATACAGTCAGCGTGATGATGGCTCAAAGGTGCAGTGAATGCGCTTTCCGGCGCGTAGCACCATATCAACCAGCTTATCAATCGTGAAGTCACTGGTCTGCTGCTGCAGAATCGCTAGTCTTTGTTGAGCGGTGATACCGAGGTTTATCGCCTCGTTTTCCGTTGAGACAAATTGTTTGAGCTCGGCTATCAGTGATTTCTTGATGTCCTCTGCAAGACTAGAGATGCTGGGGTCTGGGCTATGGTACATAACATTTCCTTTCGGCTCACTTCTCCCACCCGTATTGGTTGGTTTGAAGCACCTGCTATCCCTATTTTCAAGCAGCCTGGCTGTGTATCTGCTTGTACTTGAGTATGGCTCGCAGCGCGGCATCCGCGTACGACACACCTTCCGCACTACATCGCACACGACACAAATTACTTTGTCGCCGCATACGTTGAAACTTGCACCTGCTTCTTGCGCGCTCTTGAGTACCCAAAAAAGGGAGTCTGTTTGATGAGCGACCATATGGACCCTGTCGGGAGATTCCGCAAAGATGTACAAGGCTTTCTTATCAGCATGATAGGTGGCAAATGCATGCGCGGGGTCTCCGACTACGGCCACACCATCCAGTTGGTACATGTGGTACAGCATTTCTAACGTGGTCAGGTCGAGATTATCAATATCGAGTGTGTTTTCCATCGCAAAATTCAGTCCTGAAGTATGTGCCTTGTCCATGCCGTAACTACCAGTGGCGGTTGATGTATCTACAGGCGGGCAAAGGCAAGTTTGGTTGGATGTCTCATTCAATAGTCGATTTTGGACTATTCGATTTTGGACTGCAAGCTGACTGACCAAACTATTTTCAGTCCTGAGATGGAAAAATCGATTTATACGAGGGAGTACATGCTCTTGCTTGAAGTCCTTCGGTCGGCACGGGAGAACGCCGGGCTTACTCAAGTTGAGCTTGCATCGAAGCTAGAGGAAACGCAGACGTTCGTCAGCAAGTGTGAGCGTGGCGAACGACGCCTGGACATTATTGAGCTGCGCAACTGGTGTACTGCGCTTGGTATCACGCTGGATAACTTGATTCGCAGCCTGGAGTTGGCTATCTCAGGTTCTGCTGAGAGCTGAGGATTCGGCGCGCAAGGAAATGGCAAAACATGTTGGCTACCCATAGCCAATCGTGGCGCTCCTCGCATGGAAGCGCTGAGCGTGCGAGATTGTAGTCAATCCCGTATGGTCCGTACATGGAGAGGACTTGTTGGGTGATGGCTTCAGTTACATGTCTGCCAAGTGCAGCCGTAGTCAACGGTATGACTTGCCTTTAAAAGTATCCCTGCAGGGATACTTTCCTAGTCATGACCAAGGGGATGAAATTGATTGTCATGGTGAGCCCCCTCATTAGGGATACACTGCCAACGCGGCAGGCAGCAGTTCGGCCATAACGGTCAGCCGGGTTGGAGACATAATCGGCAGCTTTACTATGCTGACCAGTCACCTGGCAATAGCTATAGATGTTTTTGTAATACCCACAGTCGGGAGCAAGTTTCAAAAAAAAGCTGCCCGAAGGCAGCGCAATGTGAGACAAGAGAGAACTTCATTTGAATCCTAGCTGTGCCTTTCCTTGTAGGGAAAGCGTTCCCTCTGAGGCACGGCCAACAAAATTGACTTCAAAATGATCTTCCGGGAAATCCGGCGGGCTTTTTCCTTCCAAAAATGTGGGTAGCTGACGGGCCAGGTAGGCATCATTCTTGGCGCACCCCGGAATCGCCGCGATATACATGACATTGCTCCAGTGACTGCCATGGTGCTCATCTTCTACCGCGTGAATGACGTCGCTATGCCAGAACACGGTATCACCTGGTTGCATCTGCGGAATGGATGACAAAGCACCATCCAGTGCCTGATGCCACTCCGGTCTGATGGAAAGTGCTCGTCCAGGCAAGGCTCCGCACAAATCATCCTCAGGTACATCATCCTGCAAGGCTCGCAGTAATAAATAGGCCATCACATTGGCAATCGGCATCAGCTGTAAGGTACCGTCACCAGGCCCTTGAGGTGTCAGAGCTGTCCAGCCCTGGAAGGTGCGAAACATTGAGCAAACGGCCGGAGAAGGAACCTCACGCACCTCGGTGCGATATGCCCCATCAAACGGGTCATAATCTCGCCAGTTGCCACTGAATACGTGCCGGTACACCTTACGGAAATTCTCATCCAGCCAGCGCTCCACAGAACCGCCGTCGCAATGTGCTGACAGCCCCAAGGAGGCTGACCCAGGAGGACGTCGTCGCAAGCGGTCGGCATAGCTGGGTACTTGTTCCGGATCGAAATGACGCTGCCCTTCACTTTCACTCAGCCACAGGCGGTTCAGAAATATACGTGCCAGAGTCAGCTCTGCGGACTGCCTGGCCTCTACCTGGGGTTGTGACCAGTAGACACCGTAGATCTGTGGCTTGCTGGATACGAGCTCCCCAAAATACTTATCTTCTGCCCGGTATTTGAGACGTTCATCCAGCTTGTTATCAGCCAGGTAGTGGCCAATTTGCTTATCCCACTCTTCGGCCTGTTCAGCAGCAAATACGCCTCGAATGACACATGCACCGCGTGTCTTGATCGCCGTGATGAGGCGAGAATCTACCTTGTCCGCCGCGATGTCGGCGTAATTAACTTCCGGAATGACTGACAGTCCGCGCTTCTTGTCTTCCTGCAAGATGGCGACCTGGCGACGCATGTCTGTTTCTACTTCCTTAAATACTTCGCGGTAATTGGGCAAGGCTGCGCGTAGCTGCTGCTTGGCCACACGAATGGCATTGGGTAAATCCTCGATGTGCAGGGTATGCATCTTGTTGTCTCCTTTGGTGGAGGAGCCAGCATAAAACAGGGCGTTTGCAAGATGTGATACGATTAAGCCAAGTTATTTGCCTAATCCGCCATGAAAGCTACATTCGAGCATGTCACCCTGGCCGAAGGGTGTTCGCTACGGGTTTACCACCGCCGGCTACAACATATTCCCTTCGAGTGGCATCACCACCCCGAATATGAGCTGACCTTGACATTGAACAGTCAGGGAAAACGATATATCGGTGACTCAATCACCGACTACGGTAACAACGACCTGGTGCTGGTACCACCGAATCTGCCGCATAGCTGGTCATCCAATACGTCGATTACGCCTGATGAGGATCAGGTAGCGGTCGTGCTATGGTTTGATGGAGACTGGGCCAGACGGCTGGCTAGTTGTTGCCCGGAGTATGGTCCGCTGCTACGCCTGATGCGGCATGCGGGCTGTGGTCTGTCGTTTGGGCCGGATTCGGCAGCACTGATGCAGCAACGACTGGATAGATTGTTGTCAGCGCGGCCAAGAAGCAGGTTGATGGCGGCGCTGGACATCTTGTGCCTGCTGGCTGATGAGGTTGGTACGCCACTCGCGTCACCCACCGCATTTCAAACCATGGGTAGGCCGTCCGGACATCAGCCGGAACGAATCAATCGCATTTTGGCCATGATTGATGCCCAATTCGCCCAGCCATTAAGCATTGAGCAGTTGGCTGCTGCAGGTAGCTTGTCCTCGCGCTCATTGCACCGCTATTTCTTGCAGCATCTGGGGGAGAGTGTGAGTCGCTACCTCATGCGCATCCGCATTGCGCATGCCTGTCAATTGTTAGTGGATACCCGTTTGTCGATAGCCAGCATTGCCATACAGTCTGGCTATCCGAATACCGCCAATTTCAATCGCCAGTTCCGCAGTCTCAAGCACATGACACCACTGCAGTACCGTAAGGCCTTCACCGACCGGTCAGCACCAGAGGCTGAGCAGACAGATGATTTACAGCGCAGGCCGTATTCCCTGGGGCATAACACAAGGAATGTTGACTAATCCGACTCTACTTTGTCAGATGTTGCGCTGACTGACGGATTAGATGCCGTCGGTGGCATGAACTCCTGCAGCTGCAGTAAGGCCCAGCGGACTTTGCTGCTGTTATCCGGCATGATTCGGGACAAGTAGGAGGCGTAATAAGCCATTGTGTCTGCTGCTGTTTTCATGGGGAGGTTTCCTCAGCGTCAAGATGCTGTATCTTTCCCTAAAAACAGGCATTATTAAATTGCTGAAATCAATTTAAAAACTTCCTCTTTTATGCACCCGAAACGGCTTACCCAGCAGTACCACAGGCTCTATCAGCATTTTTCCGGACAGGAAGTGGATACCCAGTTGCAGCAATTGGCCGATATTGCCTGCTGTACACGAAGGCATATGCGCAATGTGCTAAACGGCATGCAGCAACAGGGTTGGCTGGAGTGGCAAGCTCAAGCCGGACGTGGTGGACGTTCCAGGCTACGCTTCTGTTGCAAGCCGGAGAGCTTGCGACGTGATAGTGCAGCCTCGCTGCTGGGACAGGGGAAAGTAGAGCAGGCTTTGGAAGTGCTTGACCATGACAAACAAGCACTGGCGACCATTTTGCTGCAGCAACTCGGCCAGCATTGGCGGAACAACCGCCAGGTGCTGAGTATTCCTTACTACCGCGCATTACCCAGCCTCTATCCTGGTACGGATCTGCGCCGTTCCGAGCGCCATCTCGTTCGGCAGATTCATAGCGGGCTTACTGTCATGAATGAGGAAAAAGGGGAAGTCGAAGCGGACGTGGCGCATCACTGGCACCAGCACTCTTCCCTGGAATGGCACTTTCACCTGCGCCCCTGCGTGCGCTGGCATGATGGCCGCCTGTTAAGCATAGATGATGTAAAAGACAGTTTGCTGCGACTGCGACAACTTCCCTTGTTCTCGCATATCCGGACAGTCCAGGCACTTACTCCGCGTTGCATCAGTATTGTGCTAAATGAAGAGGATGCGCGGCTTCCTACCTTGCTGGCAGACAGTGCAGCATTACTCCTTCCATCAAACCACGCTCAAAACCCAGAATTCGCCTCGTACCCCATTGGTTGTGGTCCCTACAAGGTAATGGTCAACGACGACCTTCATTTGAGTCTGCAGGCTTTTGATGACTACTTTGGTTACCGTGCCTTGTTGGACGAGATTGATATCTGGATCTTGCCCGAGCTAGGCGTGGAGCAGAGCTCGGAACAGCAATCCACAAAAGGACTTGAGGTGCAGGTTTCACCAGTGGCCAGTGCAGAACAAGCGTACGCCATGGAGGCGGAACAAGGCTGTTATTTTGTACTGCTTGATTCACGCTCAGCCCTCCTGCGTAGCCAGGTTTTGCGTCAGCAACTATCCCATCTACTTTCTCCATTACTACTGATTCAGCATATTCCTCTGGATGTGCGGCAATACTGGACGGTGGCAAGCAGCTTGCTGCCGCAATGGTTTCACCTGCGTCAGCAACATGAAGTGGTGGGAGTGCCTGCGCATGGCACGCTATCGCTGAACTTGGCTTTCCCTGAAGATCAGCCTGACTACCCCGCAATTGCCCAGGCGATTCAGGACTGCTTGGCTGCTGCGCAGATCGAAGTAAGCTGCCACAGCATTAGCTTTACTGACTGGCAGCAAGGGCTTGGCGGGTTTGATATTTATTTGGGCTCAGTCAATTTTACCAGCGATATCGATTACGCCATTCCTGCCTGGCTACTAGGGACCCCACTGGTACGGAATGCGGCTTTTGACGCCCACAACCACCAGGCGACTGACTTACATAGTGAATGGCGCAGAGGAGTACTGGATGCAGGTAATTTAACCGCGCATGTTCTCAGCCAACATACACTACTTCCCCTCTTTCATAACCAGCTACGCCTACAAGCCAGCGATGGCATGCAGGATTTGAAGCTCAACGCGCTGGGCTGGTTTGACTTCAAGTCAGCCTGGCATCGCTGAAGCCCGATTTGTAGAAGATACAGTAACGAATAAACTAATAATCGGATGTCCGCATTCGGTTGCTTGATTGCAGCGACCCGCCAGGGCGCTGTTCTTGTATGTCTGTTGTACTCATCAATCTGGACAGTCCTCAATTCATCTTTCCAGTCCAGAACTGCCCAGGTAAAGAGTGAAAAATGAAGTTCGACAGAATGCCCAGTCCAGCCGCAAGCAGATAAGCGCTGCTTAGGCCAAGCTGTGATGTGGTAAGGGCAATGGTCATGAAGAAGGCTGCAAAGCCAACCGAGCTGAGTACGATGCCCCGCAGTAGATTACATGTTGCCGCACTACCTTCGGTTTGCAGGGTAAAGGCGGCAAATACAATGGCAAATACTGGAAACGGGGCAATCAGGCCGCTCAATACCGGCCCCATCCTGCCTGCCAGGCTGGTTATCAGCAACACAAATGTGACGGCAATCACAATACGGCTAGGCAAATCCCACCAGGGCTTTGCCATCTTGATCGCAGATGTTGGTTTATCTGGTGTCTTGCTGCTGACCAGCGCAAGGGTAAGCAACAGCAATCCCGATGCACTCAGCAAGCCGAGGGCAAGTACCTTCAAGATTGCCGTAGCAGCAATGAAAGTGAGCGTAGCTAGCAAGGTGCAATTCAGCCAGCCCCTGGTTTGGCATAGCTTGTAATAAACCAGGCAGAACAGACAGATGGAAATCTGCCCAGCCAGATTACCTGCCGAGGCATGAACAGCAAACGCTTCCCCGTATTGGCAGGCCAGAAGTCAGTGAAATCGAACCCGAGGTAAGTGGTAGTCCGATGAGCAAACCACTGACAATGGCTCCCCATCGCTTCCCCGCTGCATGAACGGCAATGATCATGAGCGGGGTCATCAAAAGCTTTAACGCAATAATTGGCATGTTTCAAGTTGAGCGAGATGAGGTGCCGCCCCGTGGATGCACCATGCCACCCTGCTGCCTGGAGCAAAGGGGGGCATGGTGACAGAAGGTAAGGCTATTCACTACCCCGGCAGCCTCCGTGCTGGATGAATTCCGCCACCGCCTGCCACATCGCAACCGGATTCGAGTACATGGGGAAGTGGCCACAGGCCGGGATCTCGGCCAGCCGAACCCCGTTGGCCTGGATGTGGCCCAAATAACTGAGTCCGGCATTGCTGGTCCCGTACATGAACATCTTGCGGCAGGGCAGCGCCAGAAACTTCTCCATCAACTGCCCATTGTCTGACAGTCCCACCATGGAGGTAAAAATGCCGCGTACCGCCGCTGGGCGCACCTTGTGACGCAGGCTGGTGGCATACAGTGCACTGGCATGATCCGGAGCCTGGCTGGTGCGCAGGATGAAGTCGGCAAAGAATTGTTCGGCATCGGAAGCGGGATATTCCTGAATTTGTCGGCTTAGGAAACAGTCTTCCGGCGCGATATTGCCTTCGATGTCGGTAAAGCTGAGCACTGCTTCTTTTAGCTCGTCGGCCAGCAGCAAGGCCGTCAGCCCACCCATGGAGTGGCCAACCAGATGGAAGCGCTCCACCCGATAATGTGCCAGCAGCGCCCGGGCAGTCTGCAATAGTAGCGGAATCCCCACCTTATCCAGCGATGGGCAGATGGAGGCCCCGCAGCCGGGTGCGTCATAGGCAATCACGGCATGGCCGTCAAACGCCGGATGCTGGACGATGTCTGCATAGTCTTCCTTGGTCGAGCCAAAACCGTGCAGAAAGACAATCGGTTCTTTGGGACCTGGGCGATACAGGGCAGAAACAGTCAGTTCCATACCTTCAATGTGGATAGTTAGCGTCTGGGTCTGTAATGGTTGCGGTTTCATCTTGTCTCCCTGTTTCAGCTGTTGGCGGCCATCACCGTGCTGCAGAAAGTCCGGATCGCAGCACAGGCTTTGCGCAACGATGCCTCATCAAGTGCATAAGCAATCCGCAGGTATGGTCCCAGTCCGAAGGCGCTACCGTGTACCACCGCTACGCTGGCTTCGGTCAGCAGGGCAATGGCGACGTCTTCGTCAGTTTGCAGCAGCTTGCCCGCCGGGCTGCGTTTGCCCAGCAGAGCCTCGCAACAGGCAAAGGCATAAAAAGCCCCCGTCGGCTTGATGCAGGACAGGCCGGGTATTTCGTTGAGCAGGCGCACCATCATGTCGCGCCGGTTTTCAAACGCACCACGCGAGCGGGCAATAAAATCCTGGGGCCCGGTCAGGGCTGCCAGCGCGGCATGCTGCGAAATGGAACAAGCCCCCGAAGTCTGCTGCCCCTGCAGTTTTTCCATGGCGTCCAGCAGCCAGCGTGGGCCGGTGGCATAGCCGATGCGCCAGCCGGTCATGGCATAAGATTTGGATACGCCATTCATGGTAAGAATGCGCGACTGGAGACGTGCTTCAACCTGGGCCAGGGTATGGAACACCTGTCCGTCAAACAGCAAGTGTTCGTATATATCGTCGGACAGTACCAGTACCTGCGGATTGGCCAGTAAAACCTCGGCCAGCGCTTTCAGCTCCTCACGTAGATACACCGCACCACTGGGATTGGATGGTGAGTTCAGGATCAGCCAGCGGGTTTGTGGTGTAATGGCGGCCGCCAGCTGTGCAGCCGTCAGCTTGAAGCCACTGTCCGGGCCGCAAGGCAAGATGACCGACTTGCCACCACACAGCTGCACGATTTCCGGGTAACTCACCCAGTATGGCGCGGGGATGATGACCTCGTCACCTTCATTCAGGGTGGCGGCCAGCGCATTGAAAATCACCTGCTTGCCACCCGAACAGACAAGGGTATCGGTCCAATGCACATCCAGACCGTTTTCGCGGCGGAACTTGTCGGCTACGGCTTCGCGCAGTACCTTCAAGCCGGCAACCTGAGTGTAGCGGGTATGACCGTTATTTATTGCGGCCATGGCCGCGGCACGAATGTGCAGCGGGGTATCAAAGTCCGGCTCACCAGCGCATAGTGAAATCACCTCGACGCCAGCTGCGCGCAGCGCGGCAACCCGGTCCATCACCTTGTAGGTGGCCGAAGGCTGGGCGCTGGCCAGATATTTGTTCAGTACGGGAATGTTCATGTTCATGCTCTTTCTCGCCAGCAGGACAGCCCCATCAGTTCCAGGGTGGTAGCCCCTTGGCGTAGCTGCTGCATCATGATGTTTTCTTTTTCTGCTCTGGCTTCTGCCGCCTGCAAGGCTGACGTTACGGCTGCTGCGGGCAGGATGATGACGCCATCGGCATCGGCGACAACCAGATCACCTGCTGCCACTGGCGCACCAGCAAACAGCATGGCCTGGCCGACGGCCGGGCTACTTGCCTTGACGGTGCCACGCACGGAAATACCACGAGCAAACACCGGAAAGCGATGCATGCCGATTGCAGCCACATCGCGCACACCACCATTGATGACCAGTCCTGCAATGCCGGCAGCCTCGGCGGCAACGGTCAGCACCTCGCCCCAGTAGCCAGCAATGAAACCGGCGGCATCCACCACCAGCACACTGCCTGCCGGGGCGCGTTCCAGCGCGATATGAATGGACAGGTTGTCACCGGGGGAGCAAACCAATGGATAGGCCGGAGCCGCCAGTGCCGCACCCTCCCAAACTGGTCGTATCTGCGAATCTACCGCGCAGTTCAGGCCCGATGCCTCGTACAGGGTGGCGCTGCCCAATGTCAGGCAGCGGGTACGCTGCTCCTGATTGAAAGCGGAAGTGCTCATGCCGGTTTCCTTTGCAGATTGTGATAACCCAGTTCGGCACGGGCCGCTGCCAGTGTTTTACCCGCAGCCAGTTGTGCGCGAATCCGGGCCTCCACGCTTTCGATATGGCCTGCCAGTGCGGCAACCTCGGCAGCACGTTCACGTGGCACCACCACCACGCCATTGGCATCAGCCACCACGATGTCACGGGAACAGACTCGTGCCGTGCCAATAGATACAGTGCCGTTCACCGCTTCCACCTGCACCCGGTCCTTGCCCGTACGCATGAAACGTCCCTGGGTGAACAGTGGATAGCCATCGGCCAAGGCTCTGCCTACATCACGGCAAACACCATCAATGACGGTACCGGCAATGTGCCGCATGCCAGCGTACTGGGTCATGATGTCGCCCCACACTGTGCAATCGGTTCGGCCATCGTTATCAATGACCACCACATCGCCCGGGGCAACATCGTCAATAAAATCCCCCACCGTTCCTGCCGGTGTGCTGGCACTCACGTATTTCACGGTGAAAGCCGGGCCGACCACGGTGGTGCGGTAGTTATCCAGCGGCATGATGCCCAGACACTGGCCGGGCAGGCCCAGCTTGTCCATGGCATCGGATACGGCCGGGGTATCCAGCCCGGCAAAGGCGGCAACAAGTTGCTGGTCGGTTTGCATCATTGCGCCTCTCCTTGTTTGATGGCTTCAAATTGCTTGTCATGCATGACTTCTGCGACGGAGCGACCACTGCGCACGGCAGCCACCATGCCATCCTGACGGCACGCGATTTTCTCGGCCAGGATTAGCACTTCATCGATATGTTGGGCTGGGATGAACACGGTGCCACAGCGATCCGCTAGCACGTAGTCATCTTCTGTCACGGTTACACCCGCCATATTGACTGGCTGGCCGGACGACAGCTGCACCACCCGGTTGCGGGCGCTGATCATGGTGACGCCGCGTCCGTACACTGGGTAGCCAATGTCGGCACTGCCATCGATATCTCGGCTGAGGCCATCGATGACGGTGCCACGGATACCCTTGCGTCTGGCGGCATTGGCCAAAATATCGCCCCAGCAGGAAATACCCTCAGCACCACCAGCAATGACGAGCACCCTGTCGTGGCTGGAAATGGTGTCAATCACGGGTGAAATAAGATGGACGGTGGGCTGGGCGTCGGTTTTGCGGCCCAGTTGGACCGTGCTGGCACGCCCCACCACCTTGGGGCAATCCCACAGCGGGCGCAGGCCATAGGTCGCACCGGGCAGGTCAAGAAAGTCGAGTGCATCAGACAGGGTATTGCTGTCCATCTGCTGTAATCGGGCGAGCGGGGAAATCAGGGACATGGCGTCACTCCTGGGTCAGGGACTTGTGTGAGGCCTACTTTCCGCTCTACAGTTAAATAGGTAAATTCCGTTGTATCTAAAGTTTAAATACGAAAAACCTATCAAAACCATGATCAACTTCCGCCTGATTCGTCACCTCTGGTTGTTCCTGGCCATTGCCGAGGAGAAACACTTTGGCCGTGCCGCCAAACGGCTAGGCATGTCGCAACCCCCGTTGACCGAGCAGATTCAAGTGTTGGAGCACGCACTCAAGGTGAAGCTATTTGATCGCTCGCGGCGTGGCGCGCAGCTGACCCCGGTGGGTCAGGCTATCCTGCCGGCAGTGCGGAAGTTTGCCGAGCAGCTGGAAAGCCTGGAGCTGGCGGTGCGTGAGGCTGTGGCCGGGCAAATCGGCACGGTTACCATCGGTGCAATTACCTCAGCCATCCTTGAGGTGTTGCCGGCGCTCATTGAACAGGTAAGGCAGAATCACCCCGGGTTGACCATCGCGGTCAAGGAAATCGATAGCTATGAAGCGATCCCTGCTTTGGACGCCGGTGATATCGACCTTGCCTTTGCCCGACTGGAAGGTAATCTGGGCGAAAACATCAATTCACTGCCTATCCGCCAGGATCGTCTGGCCGTAGCCTTGCCAGCTGCACATCCGCTGTGCGAACGGTCTGGGCTGTACCTGGCAGACCTGGCTGAGGAGGACTTCATCATGTTTGCGCGCAAGGTGAGCCCCTTGTCCTTTGATGCCCTGATTTCAGCCTGCGGCAATAGCGGCTTTTCACCCCGAATCCTGCATGAAGTCCGCTCAGTTGCATCTCAGATTGCATTTGTTGGCTGCAAGCAGGGTGTGGCGCTGGTACCGGACTCATTGCAGCTGATGGCACCTCCGGCGGTGGTGATTCGTCCACTGGAGGATGGGCTGCATGTAGTCACCACCGCCATGGCCTGGAGCAGCAAGCGCCAGAACCCACTCATTGATATCGTGATTGATCACATCGGTGCCACTTATCTGCACGCGACAGATTGCACCACGCGGGTTGATGCAAGCTGATAAGTCAGCATCACGCCTGGTTTTCAGGCAGGGTCAAAGCTGGCTTTGCCTGACGACTGACCAGCAGAACCCCGGCCATGACCAGCGCGGTACCAGCCAGTTGCGCCAGCGAAATCGGTTCGTGCAGTAGCCACCAGCCAAACAGCAAGGTCAGGGCCGGCCCCAGCGTACCGATCAGCACTGAGCGTTCGGCACCGATATGACGGATGGAAATGGACTGCCAAAAGATGGGCAGAATGGTAGAGAACAGCGCCATGCCGACGCTGTAGCCATAAACAGGCCACGGCAGCCGCAGTGTGGCCAGTGGTCTGGCCAGGACAAAATGCAGCAGGATGGCGGCGGTGGCAGTCAGGATAGCCAGCAGGGAAAACTGATGCGCACCCATGCGGCGAATGGCAATCTCCGAGCCTGCATTGTAAAAGGCATACAGCACCGCACAGGCAAAGACAAAAGCTGCCCCCAGCAATACCGTGCCGATATCCCGGCTCTGGCCGGCATCATGCAAAAATGCAATGGCGATACCGCCATAGGACAGGGCTGCAGCCAGCAGGATGCGCGCATCGGCTTTTTTGCCCATGAACACGATGCCAATGGCGATGGTAATGGTGGGGTAAGTAAACAGGATCAGCCGTTCCAGCCCTGCGCTGATGTACTGGAGTCCGTAAAAATCAAGCATGCTGGAACCGTAATAGCCCAGCACGCCCAATACGAGTAGTAGGCCCTTGTCGCGTGTGGGGAGGCCGGGAAATCTCCGGATTGCGGGAATGGCTGCCAGCAGCACAAAGGGAATGCAGAACACCATGCGTAGCGTAAGCAGGGTGACCGCATCCACCGTGGTCGAGACATAGGCCAGCTTGACGAAGATCGCCTTAAAGGAAAAGCCGAAGGCAGCCAGAAAAGCAAACAGCACACCACGCTGTTCTGGGGTGAAAAGGACTTTCAATGGAGGTACCACGTAGGTGAAAAATGCGATGATCGGCGTGCCTACCGGAAAGGTTAAATACTTTTAGCCAATGGCTGTGATAGGAAAATCAGACTAAATCCCCCCTGCCTATCAAGACGCTTTAGCAGCTGCAATCCATACAGAAACGGACTTCGCAGGTTTAGCCATGACAGTCCGCTTTGGCCGAATCACCTCCGATCAGACTTCACCAACGGCTGTTGGTCGGCCAAAACTGTCATTTGCTATATAAGAAAAACTGGCTGCTTATCTGTTGAAAGCAGCCAATCACGACAAATGGCTTTGACTGTGTTCCTGGGTGGAGTTAGTCAAATGAAAACCTTATCCAAGCATTCCCAAGTACATTGGCGGCACGGTCGTCAGTCCAGCGTGGACGCTGCGGGTTACGTCATCAGCCAGTAGTTCCGGCTGACCCGACTCCAAGGCTGCAATTGCCAGGCGTGCTATCTCATCGGGGGATGCTTTGGCTCCCGGTACGCCACGCGCCATATCTGTGTCCATGAAGGCGACATGCAGTGACAGAACTTCCGTGCCTTGTGTTTTCAATTCCTGGCGCATTGCATTGCTCAAAGCCCAGACGGCAGCCTTGGAAGCGCTGTATGTACCAGTAACGCCCGGCAGCGTCGCCCAGCTCAGTGCCGAGATCACGTTGATGACGGCGCTATCATTACGAGCAGCCAGAATCGGGGCGAAAGCTTGGGTCATGCGCAGAGGGCCAACAGTATTGATCTCGAACTGCTGGTAGAGCATGTCGATGGATTCTGGGGAGAGCACAGGTCCGGAGCCGCCAATACCTGCGTTGTTGATCAGCAAGCTTACATCGCCCAAATCACGGGCGAGCGCTGCAATCTGGTGAGGTTGGGTAACATCCAGCTGTACGGGAATTACCCCAGCTTCGGTAATGGTAGAAGGATCACGCGCAGCGGCATAAACCTTGGCTGCACCAGCGGCCAGCAAGGCGCGAGCAAATGCAGCGCCTAGCCCTCGATTTGCACCCGTAACGAGCGCAACAGCGTCTTTAATTTTCATGATGGTTTCTTTTTCAGAGTGAGTGGGTCAGTGTTTGTATGTCAAATGCAGCATGTCGTAGTGCTCATAATGGCCTACGCCATTCTTCACGATGGGGTCTTCCGAGGTGAAGGTGGCAATGTCTTCATTATCTGCAACCTGGTAGAGCGAGACACCATAACCACCGGTATCGTCAATGACGGGGCCATGGGCAACGATTACCCCTTTAGCAAGCAGTTCATTGAGATAAGCACCATGCTGCTTCATCCATTCCAATTCTTCAGCCGACAGCGTGGCCAGAAAATTGGTACGTGGGGGAATAAACTTGCACAGGTAATACTTCATCTTTATACCTCTTTGTCTGTGGGGCACTATGAATGCATGCCGCTGAGATTTAATTGGCGGCCAGGCGCTTGCCTGCTTCAGCTGCTAAATTCAATACCACACTTGCAGGACGCATCATGACCATGAAATCGGTGATCTTTCCTGCCTGATCAAACTCGACCAAATCGACACCAAACAACATTTCATCGCCGACTCTGGCGCTGAATTCAAGTACATATCCACTACTGTTACCAAAATGTCGCAGATAGGTGAAATCCTGCAGTACGCTAAATACAGCGCGCAGGATGGCCACCATCGTTGCCTTTCCATGGTACGGTTCCAGTGCCGCCGGATTACGGAAAACAACATTATCGGCAAGCAAATCTGGAAGATTATTCCAATCTAAATTAGCCACAATGCGATGCCACTCTTTAAGCCCCGCTTGCGCTGCCAAATGAGGCTCACCAGGCAGGATTTCAGCTGTGTGCTGAGAGGGAAATTCGGTCATTTCAACATCCTCCATGAAATTAAACTGATTGGTAGGGTAAAAACTGCTGATGGGGATTTATCCCTGCAATGAACTAATTACTTCATTTTGCAGTTTTTACGCTTTTAAATATTGCGCTCTCAAACATTTTGGGCGCGTAGGTCTGCAAGAAAAGAATCATGCCGGTCATCTTACCGACGGGATTGCTGAACTTCGGTTGTTTCTTGCTTATTAACTTGGTAATGGTACATACAACTGCATCAGGGGCCTCCGCCTCATCCATTCCTTTTTGTGTAGCTGCCTGTACCTGTTTTCGGTAAACATCGTAATCTCTGATGCTGCCACCCGTTGCAGCAACTGCGTTCTCACCAAGATTGGTTTTAAACCAGACTGGTTCCACCATGCTGACCTTGATATTGAACTGGTCTAGTTCAAATCGCAGAGATTTGAAATAACCTTCCACTGCATGTTTTGACGCAGTGTAAAAGGACAGGTTCGGCGGTCCGATCAAACCAACAATGGAGCTGACAGTAATAATCTGACCGCTCTTCTGTCTGCGGAAGTAGGGTAGCAATGCATTGGTAATCTTGACTGTACCCCAGAAATTGGTTTCGAATTGCTCCCGCCCAATCTCGATTGGTGTTTCTTCTGCAATACCCGTCACCATGTAACCAGCATTATTGACGAGTACATCCAGTTGCTTGGTATAAGCAAACAGCTCTTTCGTGAAAGACTGGATAGAGCTGTCATCGTCAATATCAAGTCGCATCAGTTTAAATTGCACTTTTTGTGCATATTTTTCCGGTTGGCGGCTAGTGCCAATTACATTAAATCCGTCTTGATGTAGCTTGTTGGCAAGCATCAAACCAAAGCCTGATGATGCACCAGTAATTAGAATGGTCTTCTTCATGATGTTGATCCTTTGCGTATATTGATGTGTCTTAGTTTTTCAAAAAGGTGTTGATATAACTGGAAGCAAGTTCAGGGTACTGATCCTGCGGACCATGACCTGCGTCGGGCATCACAATGAACTGCGTTGTCGGCGCTTTCCTGATCATTGGGTACCAGTTGTCGAAAGAGAATGAAATGTCATGATCGCCAGACATCACCAGTACTGGAGTCTTCAGGGTGGCGTAGGCATCCCTGAAATGCTCCGCATCGTCGACAATGGATTGGATAGGAGCAAAATATCGCTTCAGAACTTCCGGGTTTTCTGGAACTTTCGAGTAGTCGATGCGCTTGAAAATACGTTCAAGCGATTTTTGTGCGGCCAATCAGCTCGATTCTGACTTGGGTTCGAAAAACAAGGTCACATAGTCCTCGAAACCAAGGTCCTTATTGGCTTTCATGGCGCTTTTTGCAAACGCAGGCTCCATGGGAACTGAATTCTTGCCCATTGCATTGTTATCGATAAGAATCGTCTTCAGGACTCGGGACGGGTTGTAGAACATTACGTACTGTGCGACCCAGCCACCGTAGGACCAGCCCATCACATTAAATTTTTCGATTTTCAGATAATCGGCAAGGCCAGTCACTTCTGCGGCCAACTCCTTCATAGTGAGCGGCAGGTTGCCTTCCGAATAGCCAATGCCGGGCTGATCAAAAATAATCACGGTATTTTGCTTGGCCAATAGATCGAGAAAAAGTGGATCCCAAGTATCCAGCGTCCCTCGGAAGCGATTGATTAAAATAAGCGGCGTACCTTGGCCGAACTTCCGGTAGCCCAGCTTTTGATTATGGACAGTCGCATACTGCGTCGAGGCAATGAGGGAAGCTGAGGTTGAAGTCTGCTTGCTTTCTACCTGCGAAATACCTTGCGCATAGCTGTTGCTACCTATCAGAAAGAATGACGCAGCGAGTACAGACGGAAGAAGTGTGGTGTTTTTCATGGTGACGGCCTTCCTGCTTCTGCAAGTCGTATTGGTGAGGTACCGGTCGCGATATTTTTCGCATCCCTGTTACGGATGCCGCCACTTTGCCTGCAATACGCGCCACTCGCACTCGCAAAAGGCGCCAACTTGATAGCAAAAGATGCCAAGGTGAGGTAAATAAATTTGGCACAATTTGCTATTGTGATGGCGTGATTCGCGACCTAAACTCAGCCCATGAATGCCTCAAAAACACCCGAGCCGCGTGGTAGATACAAACCCATGCTGGACTATGCCATCTGGCCTGGCTGGCGCCTACTGATGCAGGACGCAGGGCTGGCCACCTCCCCGGTACTAAGGCGTGCGCAACTCCCGGGTGATCTTTTTACACGCACAAACGTTCGTCTCGATCCGTCCAGTTTCTTCCAGCTGTGGGTGGCTATCGAAGCAGAGGCTGCGTCCATCAATCCCGCACTACCGGCCGCACTGCAGATTGCAAAGGTGATGTCGTCTGACTGGTTTGATCCCGAGCTTTTTGCTGCGCTATGTAGTTCGAATATGGCTAGTGCGCTTGAACGGATTTCAAAATACGTCAGGCTAATTGCCCCGATGATCATCAGAATGGACCGTACGGTTGCACATACCACTGTCACCATCGACTTCCTTGACCACACCCTGCCTCCACCGGACGTGTTCCTTGCGTTCAAGCTGGTTTTTTTCGTTCAGCTTGCTCGCTTGGCGACCCGTAGCCCGGTGCGGCCATTGCGTGTGAGTTTGCCATTTGCGAAAGAAGCAACAATGGACGATGCACTCGCCTACGAGGCTTTTTTTGGAGTGCCCGTTATGGAGGCGCACTTAGCCACTTTGGTATTCTCTACCGAAGATATCGAGCGGCCTTTCCTTACGGAAAATCACAAACTGTGGTTATTTTTTGAACCTTCTTTGCGACAGCGACTGGCGGATCTGGAGAGAACGGCCAGCATGGTCGAAAGAGTACGCAGTACATTGCTGGAGTCCCTACCTGCGGGTGAGGTCTCGATACAGGTAGTCAGTCGAAAACTGGCGGTAAGTGTCCGTACACTGCAGCGGAAACTCCACGATTAGGGAACCTCATTCCAGCAGACACTGGATTCCCTCCGTGAATCTCTTGCGCGTCACTATCTGCGCAACACCGAAATGTCGAGTGCTGAAATTTCGTTCTTGCTGGGTTTTGAGGATTCCAACTCCTTTGCTCGTGCATTCCATTCCTGGACCGGAAAAACTCCGCAGAACGTGCGAGCAGAAATGGGGCAGTCCTTCAAGCTTGTGCAGCAAGGTGCACTTAGCTAACCCAGCGCATGCTGACCAGCAATTTCCCCGAAGACTCCGCTCTTACTCGCCATTGATGCAATATGTGTATAAGGCTGGCAGTCGGAGTCGTGCTGTGGGTATGTCCGTATTTAGGCACAAATCTGCCGTTAGCCATCTTGTGGCTGACCGGCAGATTTAGCCTACTTAATGCCATATACATTTGACACCAGCACTCATGCAGGCATAGTCCTTGGTACACTCCTTCGCAAAGGAGTGCAGACCATGCAGTTGGAAATCGAGAAGTACATTGGCGGTGTGTGGTGGCTTGCGGCGACGCTGCACATCGACCAGCCCGCCAAGGGCCTGGCGTCGGGCTGCACGCTGGAGTATCTGCCCGACTATGTTCTTGAGCATCTCGATTGCGGCGACGAAGCCAGTCTGGATTTTCAGCACCCTCTTTCCTTCAACCACTATCGTTGCGATGGGTTGCCTGCTTTTTTCCTGGATTTGCTGCCGAGCGGCTATGGCAGGGATACCCTTCTCGCTTTGCTGAATGGCAGTGCCCGCGATGGTGCGCAGTACGACACCAGTGTGCTGATGCATGGGGCCAGTCAGCCGCCTGGCTGCATGCGCATCCGTGAGGCACATCGGTATTTGGCTGGTACGATGCCACAAGGCTTTGGTGGTTGGTCTGAGGTTGAACTGACTGAGGTCAGCACCAGCTTTGAATCCTTGTTGCAAGAACATGGTGTCTTGCATGCCGTCTCCTGCATGCTGGGGCAAGCGCCCAAGCTATGGATGAGCCGTGCCAGGGATGGCCGGTTTTATCCGGATGCCTGTCTGGCCGAAGACGATAGCGTTGAGCGCTTTCTGGTCAAATTTCCACGCAATCGTGAAGAGCAGGTTTTGCTGGAGCATGAGTTTGTCTGGCTGCAACTGGCCAAGGCTGCCGGGCTGGACGTGCACGGCCAGCCTTTCATGCTGGGCAGCCTGTTGTTCATCCCGCGTTTCGATTGCGCTTTGGTGCAGGGCCAGTGGCAACGTCATCACCTGATGAGCATGTACACCCTGCAGGATGCTCAGCTTCATGGGCTGAAGCTGTTTCATGAAGACGTGCTGACAAACTGGCAGCTCCATGCCGTGCCGGACGAATTCCTGCGGCAAGTAGCTGAGTATTTACGCCGTGACGTGTTGTCCTATTGCCTGAAGGCGGAAGACAACCACGGACGCAATACCGCCTTTTTGAAGCATGGCAGCCGATTACGGCTCAGTCCCCTGTTCGACTTCTCCCCGATGTTCCTGACACGAGACCCACCTACCCGCCTGACTAGCTGGCGCAGTTTTCCCGTGGGTCAGCATCAACAATGGCCGCTGCTGTTTGAGGCATTCCTGCCCACGCTGCTGGGCGAGGTGGCATGCCATACCCTGCGCGTCTCCATGCGTGACTTGCACTCAACACTAGCCGAGGTGCAGCAGCAGTTCGCTGCGTTGAAGCTGGACGAGCGTACCGATGCTTGTCGTGCCCGTTTCGCCACGGCATTGGCGGCGCTGGACTCGCTGTAAGCACTGAGTACCTGCATCACATCAGAATTCAGTATGGGCACCTTCTTGCTCTGTCTGAACACGTCGCTTACGGCTTGTCCGCCCGAATGAACGCCACCTCCGGGAAGGTGATGCGCGACAGGATTTCCAGCTTCTTGTCGACCGGCAGTTCGCCTCGGTATTTCTTCACCACCGCTGAGGCTTCCTGATTCACCTGTCCGTTCTGAATGGTTTCGATGCTGGTGATATTGCTGGCATGGCCGGTGATGGTTTCGGCGCTGACCACGCCCAGCACCATCGCTCGATGCAGGAAGGTGGAGCGGAAGGCGTGCATGCCGACAATGCGGGCATTTGGGGTTTCGTCGCGCAGCCCGATTTCCTGCAGGAATTCAGTGAACCATTTCATCGCCTTGGGCGAGGCACGGCCGGCTGCGGTCGGGAAGGCCTGGAACAGCAAGGTGTCGCCCCGTTTCTTGGCTGCCGCCACATAGTCGAGGAAGCCCAGCTCAATCAACTTGGGATGGATGGGCAGCTTGCGCTTGGAGCCGCCGGTTTTGACCGATTTGTCGATGCGTGCATCCCCTTCGGATTCGTCAGTAATGTCCATATACCAGGTGCCAGTCTGCGCATCCTGCGTGATATCAACTTGCGGGTTCAGTTGGCAAAGCTCATTGACCCGTGCGCCAGTGAACAGGCCCAGATGGGGAAGCCAGTATTTGTGGGCCATGGCGGGACGTCTGGCGAAGCGTGCCATTTCCGGCCCTTCGAACAGGCGCTTCAGCTCTGCCGATTCAAATGCCCGCTGCCCACCTTCACGGTCACGGCGTGAGCCGAGGTATTGCACGCCTTCGGTGGTCAGCGTCATTGGCCAGCCGTGGTCCTGCCACTTGCGGCGGCAGTATTTGATGAACGGTGTCATCACGGCGAGGTAGGTGCCGTCGAAGGTCCCCTTGCTCATCTCGCCGCGTTGTTGCTTGGCCAGTTCCAGTGGGCGCAGTTTTTCCTGGCGACAGATGTCTTTCCAGCGCGGTGGCAGGGTTTGCACCGCTTCGAAGTAGGCCTCCAGGTCGGTTTGCTTGAGCAGGCCGATGGGCTTGTCGCCGATGATATCCACCAGCAGTGGCATCACGGCAGTGACTTTGCGCAGCATCGCCACCTTGTCCAGCTTCTGGTAGTAGGCCAAATAGCTTTGGGTGACCTCCGACAGCATCGGCGTTTCCAGCCGCTGCGCCATCACCGGTGTCGGCACTTCCTTGCCGTCATAGCGGCTGAGCAGTTTCTCGTTGGTGCGGATAGCCATGCGGCCATAGGCCAGTGCCAGTCGGCGCATTTCCGGTTCGGTGGCTTTGAGCTGGTAGCGATACAGCCGCAGGAATTGTTCCAGCGGGCCACGCAAAAGCTCGTAGTCACCAATGGCTACCGCGCCTTTGAGAATGCGGTTGGCCTCGGTATAGCCAGCTTGGTATTCCTCGACTTCATCCAGCGTGTAGTGACCGCTTTCGCGCCTTGCTTCATCGCCAGCCAAGCTAGCCGACTCTGCATGCAGGCAGATGGCGTCGATGGCTTCGGGAGTGAGTGCGTCGATGTGGGTGATGGCGGCGAGTTGCGTACGCGCGTAACGCTCCGCCTGCCGCTGTCGTTTTTCCTCCCACTCGGAGGTCAGACGGGCTTCTTCCGCGCGATGGCGCTCGACAGCCGTGCGGTAGTCTTTGGTGCGTAGCGAAAACGTGATTTCTTTTTTGCCGGGATAGCAAACAAGAACGTCAGTAGGGATACGACGACGAAGATAGTAGGTGCCGGATTGGGGGTGGCGTTGCAGGCCTGTGGGTAACATTGTGTGGGGGGGTAGTTATTTTGTCACCGGTATTTGATCGGCGATGAAGCGACGAAAGCCAATAACCACGCGGCGATCAGCATGGCTGGGCCATCCAACTTGTCGTGCAGGAAAATGCGTAAAAACAGCTGCAGATTGATTGATCTTGCAGTGCTTTTGACACCAGACTGAATGGTTTGTGGTTCTGTATGAATGGCTGGATAGCATTCATCGTTGGCAGCCTGGTACAGTACGGGTGCCGGATGGAGGTAGCGCGGACCAGAGGGTTTGGACAAGTCGAGCGCATCGTTCAGTAGCCGCCTGAGGCGCTCGACATCCGTATCTCCGGCATGATGGGCTGAACCTTGCAGATGGACAGGCCGTTAGACTAGTGCTCACCTGTCCTTCTGGAAACTGTCGAAAAGTAGAGTCAGGCCACCAGCGCATCCAGTGCCTGAGTCATGGTTTCCCGACTTCCGCCCCTGGCAATGTAGTCATACAAAAAGGCCACCACCTGGCCACGCTGGTCCGGGCGCAGTTTCAAACCACGCACCTGGAGAATATGCTCCAGCACCGATTCCACCATCTGCAACTTGGCAACATCCACGACAGCCGGTGCCGCACCTTGCGTTGCTGACAACTGCCTGGCGGCTGCCACCAATGGCTCCACCTGATATTGCTCTGGCAGCCGATACACGCGGCGCTCCCCTCCCCGCCCAGTCACCGTCTCGCTATACCACTGCTCCCGATCGGCGCGCGCAATGATGGCCGGTTTGCTCGTCGGCAAACCGGGAATCCGCAAATCGGCAATTTCACTGGCTGATAACAAATCCCGCACCTAACACTTACCCCACTTAACCGTTAAGCACGGCCTGACAGTTACCACACCAGGTTCGCGCAAAATTAGCCAACAAAGGCAGCGGTTTAGATGAATTCAGACGCAGCAGTCATAAAGTACAGAAACGGTAAGTGTTAAATACTTAACACATTGACCGTTAATTTCTTAACACTTAACGTGTTCACACCTGATCACCGCAAAGGATTAAGGCATGAACACATCTGCTGTCGTCAAAAAAACCGCACCGGACTGGCACCGTGCGGACATCGTAGCGGCCCTGCACAAACAGGGCTGGTCCCTGCGCAAGCTATCCAGGGAAATCGGCCTGAGCGCTGGTGCGCTCAACAATGCCCTGGACCGGCCCTGGCCCAAGGCAGAACGCATCATCGCCGCCACCATCGGCCAGCCACCAGAAGTGATCTGGCCCAGCCGCTACGCAAAACGCCATTCTAAACCGGTTTTGCCTCCCCTTGTTTCTGCCATGGTACTGGCCGAACCCGCCAGCGCCCTGTCCTGAATGAATGGTAAGCACGCATCCGCCAGCGCGCCACCACCACGATTCCCGCACAGAGGAAACTCACGGTGAGAAAACCCAACTGGAAATATCGCTACGCCAGCAATCTGGATGAAGCCATCGAATTGTGTGCCGACCACGCTGCCGACAAGCTGCGCCGTCCGGCCAAAGTCATGGCCGACCTGATGGGCGTGGAACTCAAGACCTACTACCGCTGGCTGGCCGAATCCTCCATGCCGCTTAACCGCCTGCGTCAGTTTGAAGCCTTCACCGGAGCAAGCTACATCAGCGACTACCTGTGCCTGGCCCATGGTGACAAGGTGGTCATCCGCATAGCCAGCGGCAAAAAGGCCGACCACACCGACCTTGCCGATCTGCACGCCAGCTTTGCCGATGCCATGTCCCTGCTGGTGCGCTTTTACCAGCATGGCGAATCGCTGGACGAAACGGTGGACGCCCTCACCGGCATCCTGTCCCGGCTGGCCTTCCAGCGCGAAAACATCAGCAAGAGCAGCGAACCGGAACTGGCCCTGTTCGGGAGCGAAACATGACGCCCCGCCAGTACAGCGCCACCGAGCTGCTGGCCCTCAAACTGCCGGTACTGCCCAGCAGCAAGGTCGCCCTGCTCGCCCGTGCCGACAAGGAGCACTGGTCCTATCAGGAAAGCCGTGGCCGTGGCGGGAAACGCAGGCTCTATACCCCACCAGCCTATGTGATGGACGCCATGCGCCAAACGCAGGCCAGCAGCCTGATCAACAGCGAGCCCGCTCCTCCACCGGCACCCCTGCCTGCCGCAGCAGAAACCACCACCCAATCCCTCTGCGCCGATGCCCGTCTTGGCGTGCTGCAGGTCTTGCAATCGCTGATGCAGCGCACCGGCTACCCGCTGAAAAAAGCCGCCGCCCTGCTGCTGGACATGGCCAGGCTTGGTACGGCCAGCGAGCAGCTGCAGTCCATGCTGAAACTGGCGCGTGACGAGCGGGGCCGGCCCAGCCCGGATGGGCTACCCAGCGTGCGCAGCCTGCTGCGGCTGGCCGAATACCAGCAGCAAGGGCGCTTGGCTCCGGCGCAGCGCCAGCCGCAGCTGACGGTGCCACCGTGGGCTGCCAGCTTCATGCGCCATTACCAGCGCCCGGAAAAACCCACGCTGGAACACGCTTACCGCCAGTTTGCTGCGCAATGGCAGGCCGAACAGGGCCAAGCTGACCTGCCCAGCGTGTGGCAGGTACGGCGCTTTGTCAGCAAGGTGGGTGAAATCAGCCGCCACAGCGGCCGCATGGGCGAGCGCGAACTCAAAACCCTCAAGCCCTTCATCCGCCGCAGCTTTGCCGACTTATTGCCGGGCGACATCTATAGCGCCGACGGCCACACCTTCGACGCCGAAGTGCAGCACCCGCTGCATGGCCGCCCTTTCCGCCCGGAAATCACCACCCTGGTGGATATCGCCACCCGCAAGGCGGTGGGCTGGTCGGTGGGGCTGGCGGAAAGTGCGCTGGTGGTGCTGGACGCGCTGCGCGATGCCTGCCTTAAGCACGGCATTCCGGCGGTGTTTTATGTCGACAACGGTAGCGGCTACAAAAACCAGATGATGCTGGACACCGCCACCGGCTTCATGGCACGGCTGGGCATCGAGATGATCAACAGCCTGCCCTACAACTCCCAGGCCCGCGGGGTGATAGAACGGCTGCACCACAGCATCTGGGTCAATGCAGCCAAAACCCTGCCAGGCTATGTCGGCCGGGACATGGACAAACAGGCCCGGCAAAGCAGCTTCAAGATCACCCGCCACGCCATCCGCCAGTCCGGCAAACACGGCAGCGCCGCCGCCATGCCACTGCTGGGCTGGACCGATTTTGTGCAGTTTTGCAATCAGCAAGTGGCTGACTATAACGCCCGCCCGCACCGCAGCCTGCCACGCATTGCCGACCCGGCCACAGGCCGCCGTCGCCACATGAGCCCGGACGAACAATGGGCTGCACATGTCGCCCAGGGCTTTATGCCGCACAGCATCAGTGACGACGAAGCCCGCCCGCTGTTCCGCCCGCAACTGCTGCGCACCGTGCGCCGCTGCGAAATCGAACTGCTGGGCAAGCGCTACTTTGCCCGTGCCCTGGAAGAACACCACGGCGAGCAGCTGCCTGTCGGCTACGACATCCACGACCCCGGCCGCGTGTGGGTGTACGACGCCGCCGGCCGCTACCTGTGCAGCGCCGAGCTGAACGGCAACCAGCGCGACTACCTGCCGCGCAGCCTGCTGCAACAAGCCCGCGACAAGCGTGCCCAGGGCCGCGAACGCCGCCTGCAACAGCAGCTGGCGGAAGTGCACGCCGAACGGCAAGGCCAGCCCGCCCTCACCCTGCAAGCTGACGAAGTGCTGCCCGGCCTGCGCGGGGCCGATATCGCCGGGGCTTTCGAACGCCTGCACAGCAGCCCGGCCAGCACGCCGACAGCCAGAGCAGACGGTTTTGCCGTGCCCGCCGAGCCGCAACAACGCCTGCAACTGCACCGCCAGCTGACTGCCAGCGCCGCGCCGCTCAGCCCACAGCAACAACGCTGGCTGGCCAGCTACGCCAAGAGCCACGAATACAAGGTATTGCACCAGAAAACCGCCTGAGGACCGCCATGACCCACCCGCACAGCCACCGCATCGCCCCCATTGCCAACCTCGACCTGGTCGCGGTGGTGATGGAAAAACTGGTCAACCGCCAGGACAGCCTGCCCGGTCTGGCCGTCTACTACGGCCCCTCCGGCTGGGGCAAAACCACCGCCACCGTGGCGGTGGCCAACCGTAGCCGCGCCTATTACGTGCAACTGCGCAGCGCCTGGAGCCGCAAGACCCTGCTGGAAAAAATCCTGTTTGAAATGGGCATCAAGCCCGGCGGCACCATCCCCGCGCTGCTCGACCAGATCTGCGAACAACTGGCCGCCAGCCGCCGCCCGCTCATCCTGGACGAGTTTGATTACTGCGCCGACAAGCACGGCATGATCGAACTGGTGCGCGATATCTACGAAGGCAGCCAGTCCAGCCTGCTGCTGGTGGGCGAAGAACAACTGCCGCACAAGCTCAAGCGCTTCGAGCGCTTCCATGGCCGCGTGCTGTCCTGGCTGCCTGCCGCCGCCGTCAGCCTGGCCGACAGCCGCCAGCTGGCCGCCATCTACTGCCCGGACATCCCGCTGGCCGACGACCTGCTGCAACACCTGGTGGCCCTCAGCCACGGCAGCGTGCGCCGCGTGTCGGTGAATCTGGTCAATGTCTACGACACCGCCCTGGTGGAAGGCCTGGACAGTGTGGACCTGGCCGCCTGGGGCCAGCGCCCGCTATACACCGGCGAAGCCCCGCGCCGTCATGGCAGCGCCGCGTAAGGAGCCCGCCATGAAAACCCCGCTCCCGAACCGCCTGCCCGCCCAGCTGGAACAGCGCGGTGGCAAAAGCAAACGCCAGCGCATCTGGGAAGCCATCCGCGCCCGGCAACAAGACCTCAGCGTTGCCGAACTGGCCAGCGCCAGCGGCGTGGACAACGCCACCACCATCAGCTATCTGCGCGCACTGGAAAAAGGCGGCTACCTGCACGCCCATAGCCCGGCCAGCCGCAATGGCACCGGCAAACGCTACCGGCTGATGCGTGACAACGGCGTGGAAGCCCCGCGCCTGAACAAAAACGGCCAGCCAGTCAGCCAGGGCAACGGCAACGAAACCCTGTGGCGCACCATGCGCATCCTCGGCCAGTTCAACAGCCGCGAGCTGATCCAGCATGCCGCCAGTGCCGGCATCCACATTGCCGACGACAGCGCCAACATCTATCTGCGCACCCTGTACCGCGCCGGTTATTTGCAACTGCTGGAAGCCTCGCGCCCGCTGGGCGTGGGCAAGGGCAAAACCCTCAACCGCTACCGCCTGCTGCCCGGCAAATACACCGGCCCGCGCCCGCCCATGATCCAGCGCAGCAAATGCGTGTACGACCCCAACCTGGCCAGGGTGGTCTGGCAAGAGGACATCCGCCATGACGACGACTGACCCGCACTGGCTGGGCCTGCTACGCCGTGCCGCCACAGCCAGCAGCATCGGCCAGCTGGCCAAGCGCCTGGGCTACAGCCGCACCACCCTCAGCCTGGTGCTGGCCGGCAAATACCCCGGCGACACCCGCCATGTGGCGCGCAAGGCGCTGGCGCTGCTGGACAGCTGCCACTGCCCCTGGCTGCAACAGTCCATCCCGCAGCAAGACTGCCGCGCCATCGCCCTGGCCCAGGCCCCCACCCATCACCCCGGCAAGCTCGCCCACTGGCGCGCCTGCCAGCACTGCCCGCAACGCCCACAAGGAGAAGGAGAACGCCATGACGCCAACCATCCTGCCTGACCGCACCGTGCCGCCGCATGTGCAGGACAACGCCAGCATGCTGCTGGCCGCGCTGCGCATTGCCCAGGCAGTGCGCCAGCTCACCGACCGCGGCCTGTCCGTGGTCAGCGCCAGCCTGCAGCACACCGAGCGCCCCACCATCCGCATCCGCACCAGCCCGCGCTGCCAACGGCTGATCGCCAGCGGCGACGCCGTCTACTACAGCTTTGGCCACGACACCTATTTCGGCCACTACCGCCAGGGGCAGTTCCAGCTGGAAGGCTGCCGCATTGTCTGGACCGAGTTCGGCCACTAACCCGTCAGGAGACCACCATGCACGACACCCCCGTCACGCAAGACTACCGCAGCCTGCGCCGCCACACCGGGCTGAACCAGCAACAGTTCTGGAGCCGGGTTTTCGTCACCCAGTCCGGCGGCAGCCGCTACGAGAACGAACGCAGCGTCCCGGCCCCGGTGGCCGAACTGGTGCGCCTGCATCATCAACTGGGCATCGACACCAGCAAGATCACCCCGGCCAATGCTGCCCTGGTGCGCAGCCTGCTGGCTGGCGATATCGACAGCGCCATGCTGGAAGCCACCGCCCAGCGCTGCCGGCTGGTGATGGCTGCCCTGGGCAACGGGGCCAGCGAACTGCTCACCCTCAGCGGCCAGATCACCCAGGTACTGGGCAACAACACGGAGGCCCGGCCATGAGCACCCCACAAGGCTACAAACAGGACGCCCGTGGCCGGCTGGTGCCGCTGGAACACATCAAGCCGATCGACCTGGCACGGGACGAATTGGTCAACGACATCGTCAGCCGCGCCCGTCTGCTCAACCGCAGCCTGGCCGAGTTCAAAACCGCCGTATTCGGGGACATCAACGCCTTTGTCGAACTGTCCGGCGAACGCTATGGCGCCAAGCTGGGCGGGTCCAAAGGCAATGTCACGCTGCTCAGCTTTGATGGCCGCTACAAGCTGCTGCGCGCCATCCAGGACACGCTGGCTTTCGACGAAGGGCTGCAAGCCGCCAAAAGCCTGATCGACGAATGCCTGCATGAGTGGACAGAAGACGCCCGCAGCGAAATCCGCGCCATCGTCGGCGACGCCTTCAATGTCGACAAGGCCGGCAACATTTCAACCGGCCGCATCCTCGGCCTGCGCCGCCTCGACATCCAGGACGAGAAATGGCAGCGCGCCATGCAAGCGCTGTCCGACTCGGTGCGGGTGCAGTGCTCCAAAAGCTACATCCGCATTTATGAACGCATCGGCGACAGTGACCAGTACCAGGCGCTGCCGCTCGACATCGCAGCCGTTTAACCCCCACCACCAAGGAGCACCCCATGAACAAGCAACAACTCATCACCACCCTGGCCGACAAGGCCGGCCTCGCCAAGGTGGACGCCCTGCGCCTGGTCGACGCGCTGGAACAGACCATCCGCGAGCAAGCGCAGCAAGGCAATGAAGTCGCCTTCGCCAGTATCGGCCGCTTCAAGGTACGCACCAGCGCCGCCCGCACTGGCCGCAACCCCAAAACCGGCGAAAGCCTGGCCATCCCCGCCAAACGCAAGGTGGTGTTCCTGCCGGGCAAGGCTTTGAAGGACAGCCTCAACTAAAGCCCGGTATCGAGCCGACCGTTAAACCAGTCGGCTCCGTAACGGGTTTTAACGCCAGCAGAAGAAACAAAGGGGAAGCCGATGAAAGACCCACGCCAGGCCCTGATCGCCAAACTGCACATCGCCCGCCAGCAACTGGCCATGGCCGATGCCGACTACTGCAGCCTGCTGGCGCGCATCGTCCCCGGCTGCAGCAGCAGTACCCAGCTGGACCAGCCACAGCTAGTACAGGTGCTGGCAGAAATGCAGCGCCTGGGCTTTGTCACCAGGCCCGGTCTGCGCCATGGCAAGCGCCCCCGCCCCACGGCAGGCCGTATGGCACTGATAGGCAAGATTGAGGCGCTGCTGGCCGAAGCCCGCCGCCCCTGGCCCTACGCCGACGCCATGGCCAGACGGATGTTTCAGATAGACAAGGTGGATTGGCTGGATGCGCAGCAGCTGCACAAACTGGTCGCCGCGCTGATGATAGACGCACGCCGCGCCGGGAGGAAAACCGAATGAAAGCGGAACACGCCAAGCAGCTGGAACAGCTACAGCACCTGCTACCGGAAATGGCGCAACTCATCGCCAGCCTGATCGGCCTGCCCAGGGCGCTCAAGCTGATCGAAGCCTGGGGCGGCACCACTTTTCCCATCAGCAAAAACCAGCGCCGCCAGGGACAAATCCGCTACGAAGCCCTGGCCGAGGTGGTGGGCGTGGACGCCGCCAACATCCTCACCCGTCACTTTGGCGGCGAGGTATTGGCCATCCCGCGCTGCGCCGCCGCCCTGCGCGCCATGCGCAACCAGCAGATCCGCGACAGCTTCGACACCCTCACCCGCCACCACCCCGCCAGCCACGCCGTGCACCAGCTGGCGCGGCAGTACCAGATTACGGAGAGGCAGGTGTGGAGTGTGTTGAAGACGGCAACTGACCGGACGGCGGGAGAGCAGCAAGGGCTGTTGTTCTAGGCTGAGAGGTTTACCCAAGGAGACCCCATGCACCCCATCTGGCTACCCCTGCTGGCCCTGACACTGTTCACCGGCTGCAATGACGACAAGCTCAAGACACTGGAAGCGGAAAACGCCCAGTTAAAAACGCGGCTCAGCCACTACGAAATCCATCAGGACAGCCTGGCATACCGGCTGGCCAAGCTGGCGGCAAACCGCGACATCGCCGCCAATGACAGTAATATCCAACGTGCCCAACAGCTACTGGATACCTTGCACGCACAATACGGCACCAAACCCGAGGACATCGCCACCATGCTGGGCAATGCCGACAGAATGCTCAAGGAGAAAAACAAAGCCAGCAATGTACTGGACATCATGCAGGCGGCCAGCGTGTACGGCGCAGTCGACCAACGGCAATGGATGCTGAAACAAAACGGCTTACAGCAATTTCTGGCGGCCTATGTCGGCAACAGCATCCAACTGGACGAGCCGTCACCTGTCATTACCCGCAGTCTGATTGCATTGCAAACTTCCATCATTAATATGGGTGGCAACAAACTACCATTTTAAAAGATCAAGAGGGGCGCTGCCCCTTTATTTTTTAACTCCCATCAAGATGAGAACTTACTTGCAAGTTTATCCATTATTTTATTCACCCTAGCAAGGGTATAATCATCTTCAACACCAGAATACTCAGCAATATTCAGATATTGGCCAAATACAAACTGCTTCGTTTCAGGATTTGCATGTTTCACCCTGATCTTATCAAACATCCCCTTGAGTGTATCTCTACCAGCCCGAATAATCTCACACATCCTTTCCATATCAGTCGCAGAAATAACAAACCTTTCATTTTCTGCCAAATAATCCGAACCCAAAACCATATCTCCACTAGTTAAAATCACCCCAACAACATCCAAGTCTTTATCACTATTAATTATCGTTTTTTCAACATTTTCAAGCTGCTCAACCCCTTTCAGAACAGTCCCCTTTAATTTACTATTCAAAGCATTAACTTCAGCCAATGCAGGCATCTCATCGGTCAAGTGTTTATTCTTCACCTCAACAAGTAGAACAAACCCATTTTCAATGATAGCAAAATCACATACCTTACCACACACACCATACTCACTCTTCAAACCAGTCTCATCCAGAACCTTTGAAAAACTTACATTAAAAATATTACCAATGTATTGATTAAAACCTTTATCAAGCAAAGATTTTGCCCTTGCAGAAGCTTTTGAATATGCAAAATCGAATAAAAAATACTCTAAATATCTTCGCACATTAACAATTCCGAACAAATAAAGCACATCACCACGCTTTACGATTGGAAATTTATACAAACATGTCGGCTGCCACCATTCATCTGTTGTAACCTTATCACGAGCTGGCGATAGTGCTTTTACATCTTTTGCTTCAAAAAAAATTTTCTTTGAAAATTTACTTACCAAATCAATACCAAACAACGGAACCATCTTCTGTTGAAAAGCACCAACTCCAGCCTCAGGAGTACATAACAAAACCCAAGAAACACAAAGCATTTCTTTTAGTCTCTCATAATCAATTGAAAAATATGATTCAATTTCACGTATGAGATAACTACTTTTTTGCAAACCATCCAGTATTTCAAATTGTCTTGTAAACGCATAAAAATCGGATGTCACCTGATAGGGAAGCTGAGATAGAAACAACTGCCGAAGGAATAAATGTAAACTCCCGCCAATCTCCTTCACGGGAAGCTTGTCATGCTCATTTCGGCAGAAATTTATCGCATCCACTAGACCATTCTGATCTAGCAATTTATTACCATAGAAGCATGGATCATCGACCAATACCCACAGTGCCATACGCTCAACAACCCATGGGGTATATTTTAAATCATCGTGAGACTTCACTTTCTCACTGAGCCACCAAGCAAGTCCATGCAAAACACTTTCATATTTATATTTACGCAGTCTATTCCGCACACGCTTTGCAAAATCTCGATATAACTGATCATGGTTTGTCTTCATACAACCCCCTTAAATTCAATTTGCATATACTACTCCTAACTGAAGGCAATCACAGGGGTCACTACTAAAGTGGCTGAGATCATTGGCTCATTACAACCTTGCGTGAATGATCCAAACATGGCCAGCCGCCTTCTTTCCGACCTTCACCCCGACCTGCAGCCCCTGGCGCAGGCTTTTGTGCGCCAGTGCGCCGATGCCGGGGTAGACGTGTTGATTTACTGCACCTGGCGTTCCGGGGCCGAGCAGGATGCCCTGTACGCCCAGGGCCGTAGCAAGCCTGGGCCAAAAGTCACCAATGCCCGCGCCGGGCAGTCCGCCCACAACCACACAATCCAGGGCAAGGCCGCGTCGCGCGCTTTTGATGCCGTACCTATGGTGGGCGGCAAACCGCAATGGGATGCCCGTCACCCGCACTGGCAGGTGATGGGCAGGATTGGCGAGGCGCTGGGGCTGAACTGGTATGGCAACCCCAAAGCCAAGTTCCGCGAGTTTCCGCATTTTGAATTGGCCAAGGGGTGGCAGTAATGGGCTGGCTGGACCTGATTCGCAATCCAGCCAGCGGGCGGCTGTCTACCAGTGACAGCACGCTGGTGGGGGCATTCGTAGTCAGCTCGCTGGTACTGCTGTGGATTACTGTGCAGGGCAAGCTGGATGAATGGCTGTATGTCGGTTATCTGGCGGCCTGGGTGGCGCAGAACCAGGCGTCAAAGCGGGCGGCCATCGCCCGTGATGCCTTGCAGCAGGAGGAGCGGCCATGACGCTGCCCTTTGCCAACCGTCGCTGGGTGTGGCTGCTGGGTGCTACTACCCTGGCTGCCGGACTGTTCACCGCCGGCTACCGCTGGGCAGAGCGTGGCTATCTGGCCGATATCGCCCTGCAGCAAGCCGCCCATGCCGAGCAACAGCGCCAGCAGGCAGAAGCCCAGGCCGAAGCGCTGGCCAGCGCGCTGCGTGACAAACAGCAATTGGAGGAACAGGCCTATCAGGTGGGCGTGGCGCTGTTGCAAGCCCGTGCCGAGCTGGCCCGCAGCCAGGCACAACTCAGCAGGAGGATTGCCCATGTCGTACAGCAGGATGGCGAGCGTTTTACTGGCCTTGGCCCTGACAGCTTGCGCCTCTACCGCGCCGCACTCGGTTACGCCAGTGCCGATGAATATCTGCCCGCAGCCGACGCCAGAGCTGCGGTTCAAGCCGATCAAACCGCCGCCCCCGCAGGCGGATTACCCCCCTTAGCCCTGCTGACCCACGCGGTGGATTACGGCCAGTGGTGCCAGCAGCTGGAACAGCAACTGGATGGCTGGCTGGCGCTGTTTCCGCCCACCCAAGGAGAAGCCCATGCCGGACCATGAAGAACTGCAACGTGCGCTGGGGCGCATGGAGGGCAAGATGGACCTGATGCTGGCACGGCAGAACATCCACAACGACCGTATCGACAAGATGGACGGCCGCCTGCGTGACGTGGAAATCCGCGCCTCCAAGAACGGGGCCATCAGCGGGGCCATTGCTGCCATAGGCACCGCCATTGCGGCGGAAATGATCAAGCGTGGAATCCTGTAGTGGCACACGGGCAGGACACCCGCGACAAGCTGCGCCGCCTGGTTGTGATGGAGCGCATCAGCCTGGAAATTGCCGCCCTGCAATGCGGTGTTTCCCAGTCCACTGCCAGCCGCTGGAAGCGCGAGGCACTGGACAAGGGCGACGACTGGGACAAGCTGCGCGCCGCCCACCTGCTGGCCGGTGATGGCATCGAAGCCGTGGCCCGCGCCGCGCTGGCCGGTTTCATGACCCAGTACCAGGCCACCATGGACGCGCTGAACGCCAACCCGGACATTCCCCCGGAAAAGAAGGTGCAGATTCTGGCCAGCCTGGCGGATTCATTTAATAAAACGGTGGCCGCCAGCAAGCGCGTGCTGCCGGAAACCAGCCAGCTGGCCACGGCGATGGAGGTAGTGCAGAAGCTGGCCGGGTTTATCCGGGAGCGTTACCCCAAACACGCCCAGGCCTTTGTCGAGGTGCTGGAGCCGTTTGGGGAGGAGCTGGCGAGGGCGTATGGCTAAGAAATGAAACTATCTACAAGACTCATGATTGTATGGACATCGGGGAATGCATCAATTCCTTTCTCAACAAGTTTACTGGTTAATGCTTTAAGTGCCTCCCCAGGCATTTCTTTTAGTTGATCCATAAATTGCTTCTTTTCACTTTTACTAAGATTAGAGCTCATTATTTTCGCTTCAATAAGATCACGAATCGTATCTGCATGAAGCTTTACAGTAACAGTATTCAAAATTGCAGAAAGGCCGCCATCCTGCTCCAAAAAATCAAGCCCCTTTGCAGTAATTCTGACTGGTAGATCAGCGACAAACCACGCTCCACTATCTGCCGGATCACCATCTACATAAACAAGCAGGCCGTGCTCACCTAAATAAGCAGTATTTGCAAATAAATCTTCAGTAATATTATCGAACCCGGAGTAATCCTGATCACACAATACAACCCCTTCTGGATCTGTATATTTTTCCCTTAATTTTTCCAGAATATGTTTCTGCAGGGCTCGATTCAGTTTCATGATCAACCTCCAAGTGAAAAAATGACATGAGCAAGCTTACCAAAAAATCCTTCCTGCAGGACCTCGCCCAGCTGGCCGCCGCCTACCGCAGCCAACTGGAGGCCGAATGCGAAGGCTTCGACCCGGACCCGGCCGCCAGTCAGGCGCGCCGGCTGCAGGCCATGGCCAGCTTCCGCTTTTTTGCCCTCACCTACTTTCCCCACTACACCCGGCGTGAGCCAGCGCGGCTGCACGACTATCTGTTCACCCGCTTCCAGCAGATCATCGACAACCAGGCTGGCGACCACGACGCGGTGGCTGCGCCGCGTGGCCATGCCAAGTCCACGCTGATTACCCAGATCGGCACGTTGTGGTGCGTCATCACCGGCCGCAAGCACTACCCCATTCTGGTGATGGACGCGCTGGACCAGGCATTGCCGATGCTGGAAGCCATCAAGGCCGAGCTGGAGTTCAACCCGCGCCTGCTGCGCGACTTTCCCGAAGCCTGCGGCCAGGGCCGGGTGTGGCAGGTGGGCACCATCCTCACCCGCAATGACGCCAAGATAGAAGTGTTCGGCTCCGGCAAGCGTATCCGTGGTCGGCGGCACGGGCCGTGGCGGCCGGATCTGGTGATCGGCGACGATCTGGAAAACGACGACAATGTGCGCAGCCCGGAACAGCGTGACAAGCTGCATGCCTGGCTCAACAAGAGCCTGCTGTCACTGGGCGATGCCGACGACAGCCTGGACGTGTTCATCATCGGCACCATCCTGCATTATGACTCGGTACTGGCACGGCTGCTGGCCAACCCGCTATGGCACGGGGCCAAGTTCCGCGCCGTGGAGCAGTGGCCGGAGCGCATGGACCTGTGGGACCACTGGACCGAGCTGCTGTTGTCGCAGGGCGTGGACGCCGCCCTTGCCTACTACCAGGCCCACCAGCCGGACATGGACGCCGGGGTGCAAATCTGCTGGCCGGGCGGCACCAGCTTTTACCAGTTGATGGTGAAGCGCGCCCGCGATGGCAAGGCGGCATTCGACAGCGAGCAGCAGAACGACCCGCTGTCCGGCGACGATGCCCCGTTTGCCCAGTGCATCCACTTCTGGGTCAACCGCCTGGCCGAGTGGATGTTTTACGGGGCCTGCGACCCCTCGCTGGGCCGGGCCGGTGCCAGCCGCGACCCATCGGCCATTCTGGTAGGTGGCTACAACCGCCACAGCGGCGTGCTGGATGTGGTGGAAGCCAGCATCCGCAAGCGCCTGCCGGACCGCATCATTGAAGACGTCATCGCCTTGCAGCAGCAATACCACTGCCTGCTGTGGCTGGTGGAGTCGGTGCAGTTCCAGGAATTCATGCGCACCGAGCTGGTAAAGCGCGCTGCCGCCCGTGGCATCCCGGTGCCGGCGCGTGGCGTCACGCCGATTGCCGACAAGCTGCTGCGCATCGAAACCCTGCAGCCGCACATGGCCAATGGCCTGATCCGCCTGCATCCCTCGCAGCACACGCTGATCGACCAGCTGCGCCACTTTCCCAAGGCCGACCACGACGACGGCCCGGACGCGCTGCAGATGCTGTGGGCTGCCGCGATTGGAGGTTGCGGAGCCATTGCCTATACCCCGGTTCACCGCGAACAGGCCGCTGCCTTTGGCGGCGGTGCCTGGTAGGAGTTGCCATGTCCCGTCTGCTAGACCAATACGGCCAGCCCATCCAGCGCGCAGTGCTGGCCGAGGAACAAACCGCCCGCATCGGCTGGGTGACGCGGGAGTTTGCCGAGCACCCTTCCCGTGGCCTCACCCCGGCACGGCTGCACCGCGTGCTGGAAGAAGCCGAACAGGGCGTGCTCAGCGCCCAGGCCGACCTGTTTACCGACATGGAAGAAAAGGACGGCCACATCTTTGCCGAGATGAGCAAGCGCAAGCGCGTGCTGCTGACGCTGGATTGGTCTGTCGAAGCGCCGCCACAGGCCAGTGCCGCCGAGAAGACGCTGGCCGGCCGCCTGCAGGAGTGGCTGGAAAACATGCCAGAGCTGGACGATGTGCTGCTGGACTGTCTGGACGGCATCGGCCACGGCTTTGCCGCGCTGGAAATTCAGTGGCAGCAGCTGGGCCGGGAATGGCTACCGGAACGGCTGAGCCATCGGCCACAGCGCTGGTTCCAGACCCTGCCGAGCGATGGCAATGCGCTGCGCCTGCGCGATGGCACCATGGAAGGCGCGGAACTGTGGCCCTTCGGCTGGGTACTGCACCAGCACCGCGCCAAGTCTGGCTATCTCACCCGCGCCGGACTGCATCGCATCCTGTGCTGGCCTTATCTGTTCAAGAACTACGCGGTGCGCGATCTGGCCGAGTTTCTGGAAATCTACGGCCTGCCGCTGCGGCTGGGCAAATACCCCAGCGGCGCCACCGATGCCGAAAAAGCCACCCTGCTGCAGGCGGTGGCGGGCATTGGCCACAACGCGGCCGGCATCATCCCGGAAGGCATGCTGATCGAGTTTCAGGAAGCGGCCAAGGGCAGTCATGAGCCCTTCCAGGCAATGATGGACTGGTGCGAACGCACCCAGAGCAAAGCCATTCTGGGCGGCACCCTCACCAGCCAGGCCGACGGCAAGACCAGCACCAACGCGCTGGGGCAGATCCACAACGAAGTGCGCCACGACCTCACCGTCAGCGATGCCCGCCAGCTGGAAGGCACCCTCACCCGCGATCTGCTCTACCCGCTGGCCGTGCTCAACAGCGGCCAGATCGACCCGCGCCGCCTGCCACGCCTGGTATTCGACACCCGCGCGGTGGAAGACATGGCCAGCTATGCCGACAGCCTGCCCAAGCTGGTGGGACTGGGCCTGAAAGTGCCGGTTAGCTGGGTGCGTGACAAACTGGCCATCCCGGCCCCGGTGGAAGATGAAGAAGTGCTCAGCACCCCGCGGCCAGAGTTGGCCCTGCCACCGGCACTGCGGCCAGCGGCCAAACCCGACAAGGCGGCGCTGCATTACCGTGCAGTGCTGCGCAATAGTGAGGGCGAACTGGTCTACCCGGACCAGCAGGCCATCGACGACATCGCGCTGCCGCAGCTGGACAGCGCCGTGCAGCAGCTGCTCGCCCCGCTGATTTCCCGCATCCAGTCCGGCGAGCACCCGGACAGCGTGCTGGCCAGCCTGGCCACCGCCTGGCCGGAGCTGGACGACAGCCAGCTGCAGCAGCTGCTGGCCCAGGCCATCTTTGTGGCCGATGTGTGGGGCCGCCTGCATGGCGAACGCTGACTTAAGCTTTGCCATCGGCCTGCCGCCAGAGCAGGCCATCCGCTACTTCGAGGCCAAGGGCTACACCATCGGCTTTAACTGGCAGGAGGTGTGGGGCGAAGCCCACGCCCGCGCCTTTACCGTTGCCGGCGTCACCAAGCTCGACATCCTGGCCGACATCAAGCAGGCACTGGGCGAAGCGTTAAGCAAGGGTGAGACCCTGGCTGACTTCCAGCACCGCCTGCAACCCTTGCTGGAAGCCAAGGGCTGGTGGGGCAAGGGCCGCATCGTCGACCAGGACAGCGGCGAAATCATCGGCAAGCGGCTGAACCCGCGTCGGCTCGACACAATCTTCCGCACCAATCTGCAGTCGGCCTATATGGCCGGGCGCTACCAGGCGCAGCTGGACAATGCCGAGGCGCGGCCGTGGTGGGAATACGTGGCGGTAATGGACAACCGCACCCGCCCCATGCACCGCCAGCTGCATGGCCGTGTATTCCGCTATGACGACCCGTTCTGGCGCAGCTTCTACCCACCCAATGGCTGGCGCTGCCGCTGCCGGGTACGCACCCGCAGCAGCGCCGACCTGAGCCGCCTGGGCCTGCAGGCCGATGACAGCAGCGGCCAGCTCGACACCGTAGACCAGCCCATCGACCGCCAGGGCAACACCCGCCCAGCCCCAGCCTGGACCAACCCGCGCACCGGCCAGCGCTTCATGGCCGATGCCGGTTTTGGCTGGAACCCCGGCCGCGCCGCCTGGCAACCGGAGCTGGACAATTACCCGGCCGACATCGCCCGCCACTACGTGCAAGGCAGCATCAGCGGGCCGGACTTCGCCCGCAGCTATACCCGGCTGGAACAAGCAGTCAGCCAATCATTAAAAGATGGGCAGGACAGCACGGTCCTACGCCAGGCGCTGGGCAGCGGCCAACGCTGGCCGGTAGGTGTACTGCAGCCAGCCGACATGTCCAGGCTGGGCACACAAAGTCAGACGGTATGGTTGTCGGATGACACGCTGATCAAACAGCTGGCCCATCGTCAGGGACAGGCGGTGGCACTGGAAGACTACTGGCGGGTGCAACAGGTGCTGGAGCAGCCCGAGCTGATTATTGGTGGCCGCGATTATCACTTGCAGTTTGTCAGGGAAAAAGACCGCTGGTGGAGCGCTGTCGTGAAGGTCACACGGGATGGCAAAGAGAATTGGCTACAGACGTTTTACCCGATGAACGACCGGGAAGTGGCCCGGCTCAGGCGTAGCGGCAAGATACTGTGGGAGAAGTAAGCCCGGGAGGGACTCCCTGTCCCCTCACGCGATCCATCTTGCGACGTCCTACGGCTGGGAGATTCACCGTGTTTCCGGGCTTAACAAGGATTATAAACCATGATCACCATCGAAGTAGACCATCAGGCGATTACTGCCGCGCTGGACAGCTTGCAACAGGCGGCAGTCAACACCACCCCCTTGATGCGCAATATCGCCGCCATCATGGCCGATGCCGTTGAAGAAAACTTTGCCCAGGAAGGCCGCCCGGCCTGGCAGGGGTTAAAGCCTTCATCCTGGCTGTCACGCGCCGGGGCGCTGACCAAGCGCGGCCATGTATCCGCCGCCCGCTTCGAGCGCAAGGTACGCGGCGGGAAAATACTGCAGGACAGCGGCCGCCTGGCCAGCAGCATTACCCAGGCCAGCGACGCCAGCAGCGCCCAGGTCGGCAGCAATGTGAAATACGCCGCCATCCACCAGTTCGGCGGTCAGACCAGCGCCCACATCATCCGCCCCCGCAACAAGAAAGCCCTGGCCTGGGCCACCGGCCGCCACCCGGTCAAACAGGTCAACCACCCCGGCAGCAAGATCCCGGCCCGGCCCTTCCTGCAGTTGACCGCTTGGGATGAGGGCGAGATAGAACGGGCGGTGGAGGACTACCTGCGCGGGGTGGTCGGGCAGTAATGGCAACAAGGCGCAGAAACGGCCGCTGGTGCGTCGCCAGTCCCCCGGATGGGGCAGTGCCGCAGCGCAGGGGTGATCGTTGAAATTAAACGGGGTTTAAACACCCAAACACGCATTACTATCTGTTGATCGGAGCCAAGGCAAAGGTGCACAATGACAAAAATGACTTATGAATAATACGGGCTTGGTCAATGTGCCAAGCAATTGAAAGGATACTACTCCATGGCACGTGATCGTACTCTGCGGTTTTCTCGAATCAACATTGTGACCCACCCGCATAAGCCAAGTGGATACGTCAAGCTTCTTAGAGCTGTTTTCCATTCTGGCCGCAGTGTGGCAATCCGTGGAGACCAGCACCTTATGATCGGTGAGATGCGGTATCTGAATTCTGACGACCCACTACAAGGTTTGTTTGGTCGTTTGTACCGTTTCGTACAAATCGACAAAGATGCTCCTTGGTTCAATGTCGAGAAGAACGATGTTGCTACGGAAGAAGAGTTGGCTCAAATCAATATTCCTGAGAATTTGCGCCCTAACTGTGAAATGTTCAATTTTGTTTTCTACCCGCGGGGGCATGCCTTCTACTTAGAAAATAAATCAGGCAAGCACTCGTTGAGTCCAGGATTTGCAACCAAGATGCTCAGGGCTTTATTCGCAGATCCTGAAGTTGTTAAAGAGTTTGGGGAAGTGGAGGTAAATGTTTTCGCAGATAAGGAGCACCTTGACAAAATCCTCCGAATACATGAACTACGTCGACTCATTATTGAAGTAAGCAAGCCTAATGCAGATGAACTCGGTAAGGCCCAAGCAAAAGTATATGGTCGCTTGGGTGCATTGAACGCACGTAAGTTGAAAATGGAAATCGTCGCCGAAAATAAAGAATCCATTGCTCTGGATGAAGACCTCAAGACAGCCGCCAAAGTGGCTGCTGCTGGTAATGGCAAGGTCATTGGCTATGGTTATACCCAAAATGGACAGCGTGTCGAAGAGTCTACTCTTGCTAAACCATGGGAAGATAGTGTGACCTATAATCCTGATTTGCAAACATCCGTGGATGCTTTGTTGACTGCTACGTCAAACCTACCAGGTCATGACTGAGAATGAGATGACAGACGAAAATGAACACGGGCTAAAAGCCGTACTTCGAGAATATTGGAAAGCCTATGGAGGTATACGAGCCATCATACGCTCCCCATACTTCTGGCTTTCCATTGCTCTGCTCGTGATCACCACTCATTTCTGGCTGAAAGAACAATGGTGGGAACAAGTCCTGTCCGTCATGCCGAATGTGCTTGGTTTTACTCTGGGTGGATTTGCAATTTTTCTTGGCTTCGGCGATGAGCGTTTCAAGGAACTCATAAGTGGACAGGATGAAGGGGAGGAAGGCCCTTCGCCTTACATGGAAGTGAGTGCCACATTTCTACATTTTGTACTGATCCAGCTTGCAACACTGTTGATGGCTATTGTGGTGAAGGCTACAAGCTTTGATCCACCAAAGCAGTGGAAAGAATTTCTTGAGCCTTTGGTATCACTACGAGCTGTAAGCGATATGCTGGGATACTGGTTGTTTTTATATGGCCTATGCATAACAGCAGCTGCGGCAATTGCCATCTTCCGTGTTTCCTCATGGTTTGATGCACTACAGACCCATAGCCGCAGACATCAAGACAAATAACAGCACTTTTTCTAACTGAACCCCTTCACACAGTCCCACCCCCACCATGCCCCGCACACTGCGGGGCATGGCACTTCTTGAACACCACATCGCCGCACTGACGGTTGACATCACCCCCGGACAGACAGCCCTCAAGCTGCTGCCCGCGGGGACCTTCCGTGCCCGCGATGGCCGCCCCACCGAATGCCCGTACTGGCAGATGGATGCCGGACTGGCCGCGGCACTGGTGATTGCGGCAGCCCAGCGCCAGACGCGTTATGTCATCGATTACGAACACCAGACCTTATATAGCCAGGTCAATGGCCAGCCTGCGCCAGCATCCGGCTGGTTCGGCACGCTGGAATGGCGCGAGGATGGGCTGTACGCCACCGATGTGGAGTGGACCGCCCGCGCCGCCGCCATGATAGACGCGCTGGAATACCGCTATCTGTCGCCGGTATTCGCCTACGACAAGGATGGCAAGGTCGTCGCCTTGCTGCATGTCGCCCTCACCAACAACCCCGCGCTGGACGAACTGCCGGAGCTGCAAAGAGCGGCGCTGTCACGTCTGGCCGGGACGCTTTCCCCCACTCCCGCTACGGAGACCACCCCCATGGATATAGAGGAATTGCTGGCGCAACTGCGCTGGCTGTTTGGCTTGCCTGCCGAGGCCGACCAGGCCGCCGCACAGGCCGCTTTGTCAGCACTGATCAACCAGCTGTCTGACGGCAAAGGCCTGGCTGCCGGCAGTGTGGACCTGCGCCAGTTGCTGGCCAGCCAGCAGACGCAGATTGCTACGCTCAGCGCCAATCAGGCCGACCCGGCGCGCTTTGTGCCCATCGCCACCATGCAGGCCCTGCAACAGCAGGTGGCCACCCTCAGCGCCCAGCTGCAAAGCGGTTCGCAAGAGCAGCTGATTAGCGCCGCACTGGCCGATGGCCGGCTGTTGCCAGCGCAGGAAGCCTGGGCACGTGAGCTTGCCGGCAGCAATCTGGCCGCGCTCACCAGCTACCTGGCCACCGCTCCACGCATTGCCGCGCTGTCCGGCACCCAGACCGGTGGCAAACCACCGGCAGGCGATGCCCCCACCACCCCGGACGCCGACACCCTGGCCATCTGCCAGCAGTTCGGCCTCGACCCGGCCACCCTCAAGGACTAAGCCATGGCCCAGACCTACAAAGACCGCAACACGCCAATGATGGACGGGCAGTTGCTCAATCTGCCGATGGGCGCTGGCATCAGCATCCCGGCCGGCACCATCGTCACCGTGCATAACAGTACGGGCATGGCTTATGCCGGTGTTTCCAACGTCAACACCGTGGCCATGGGCCGCGCTGAGGAAAGCAAGCAGAACAGCGGGGCCGATGGCAGCGTGTCCATCCTGGTGCGCCGGGGCAAGGCCTTCAAATGGGACAACAGCCCCACCGAACCAGTCACCGCCACTGGCCTGGGCCGCGTCTGCTATGTGCAGGACAACCAGACGGTATGCCGCAACGGTAACAATCTTTGCGTGGCTGGCACCGTTTTGCAGATCGACCCGGACGGCGTCTGGGTACAGATGTGATGTAAGGAGCGCTTCATGCTGATCAATGCCAACAACCTCAAGACTATCTTTCTCAACCTGAAGACCATCTTCAACAACGCTTTTGACGCTGCCCCCAGCCAGTGGCAGCAGGTGGCGATGCTGGTGCCGTCCAGCGCCCGGCAGAATGATTACGGCTGGCTCAGTCGCTTCCCGCGCATGAAAAAGTGGATGGGTGACAAGGCGGTGAAGGCGCTGGAAGCGTCGAAATACACCATCGTCAACGACGACTGGGAAGCCACCGTAGAGGTGGACCGTAACGACATCGAGGACGACCAGCTTGGCATCTACAAGCCGCAGGCCGAGATGGCGGGTTTCTCCGCCAAGCAGCTGGCGGATGAAATCGTGTTCGAGCTGGTGAACCTGGGTTTCAGCAGCCGCTGCTACGACGGGCAGTATTTCTTCGACAAGGACCACCCGGTTAATGGCAAGTCGGTGTCCAACCGCGGCACGGCCAAGCTGTCCGCTGCCAGCGTGGTGGCTGCCCGCGCCAGCTATGGTGCCGCCCGCACCGCAATGCGCAAATTCCGTGATGAGGAAAGCCGCCCGCTCAACATCACCCCCACTGTGCTGCTTGTGGGTCCGGCGCTGGAGGACGAGGCCAACGCCCTGATGACGGTGGACCGGCTGGAGGATGGCAAGGCCAACCCGTACAAGGGCACGGCAAAAGTCGTGGTCGCACCGTGGCTGAATTCCGATACCGCCTGGTTTCTGCTGGATACCAGCAAGCCGGTGAAGCCCTTTGTCTACCAGGAGCGCAAGAAGCCGGTGTTTGTGCAGCAAACCGACCCGCAGGCCGACGACGTGTTCATGCGCAAGCGTTACAAGTTCGGGGCCGAAGCTCGTGCAGCAGGCGGCTATGGTTTTTGGCAGCTGGCTTATGGCTCGGACGGCACTGCGGCATAAGGAGGAGCACAACATGATCCGCATCACCGCACTGGACGACGGCTTCCGCCGTGCCGGCATGGCACACAGCGCCACCCCCACCGAACACCCGGACGACACCTTCTCCCAGGAACAACTACAGGAGCTGCAGGCCGAGCCGCTGCTCCTGGTGGAAGTACTGCCCGACACGAAAGTCGCACCGGCCGGCGAGGACGAGCAGGTCAAGGAAGAAACCGACCCGCCTGCCGACACCGCCAAGCCACCGGCCAAAGCCAGCAGCAAAACCAGGGGAGCCGCCTGATGTACGCCACGCAGGATGAGATGACGGCTCGTTTTGGCATGCGCGAAGTGGTGGCGCTGACCGACCGCAGCCTGCACGGCGTCATTGATGCCGACGTGCTGCAAGCGGCGCTGGTGGATGCTTCGGCAGAAATCGACGGCTATCTGGCTGCCCGCTATGCCGTCCCGCTGGCCGGGCCACCACGCATCATCAGCGGCTATTGCTGCGACATCGCCCGCTACCGCCTGTGTGGCAGCGAAACCTTGCAAACCGAGCTGATCCGCGAACGCTACCAGGACGCCATCCGCTTTCTCACCCTGGCGGCGGCCGGCAAGGTCACGCTGGGTGGCATGCCAAATGGTGGCGTGGCGGCCACTGACAACACCGTGCAGTTTCAGCCGGGCAGCCGCGTGTTTGCCCGTGATGCCGGAGGCTACTGATGATTGCCCTGATCGAAAACGCCCTCATCCAGCGCCTGCAGCTGGGCCTGGGTCAGCTGGTACGCGAGGTGGGCAGCTATAGCGGCGAGCTGGACGACGATCTGCCCGAGGCCATCCGCCGCTTCCCGGCGGTGTGGGTCACCTTTGGCGGCATTGTCGACAGCAAGCCGCGCAGCACCAGCCGTCAGCAATACCGGGTGCAGGGCCAGTATGTGGTGATGGTGGGCGAACGCTCGGTGCGCAGTCATCTGGCGGGCCGTCAGGGCGGCCCCGGCCCCGGCGAAGTCGGCAGCTATGCGCTGGTGCGGGCGGTGCGCCGCCTGCTGACCGAACAGGATCTGGGCCTGGCCATCAGCCCGTTAAGTCCCGGCAAGGTGCGCACCCTGTTTAACACCCGTCTGGCCGAGCAGGCATTCAGCGTGTTCGCCTGCGAATTTGCCTGCAGCTGGCTGGAGCAGGCCTTGCCGCTGGGCGGCTGGCCCACACCACCACTGCCGGATGCCCAGGGCCTGATTGACGCCAGCCACCCCGATGCCGTGTTTACGCTGGCGCATGGCCAAACCAGCGAAACCGACCCGCCCTTGCTGGGCATCGGTCTCAACTACCACCTGTCCCCGGACGACGGCCAGGCCGACGCCCAGGACATCATCAGGAGGTCCCCATGAAGGTGATTGCCGCCCCCGGCCTGCAAGTGCCGATGGAAAACCAGCCACGTCGTTATATCAACGACAGCGAGTCTGTAACGGTGGAGCCAACTGCCTACTACCTGCGCCAGCTGGCCGATGGTGACTTGCTGGATGCGGATGCCGAACAGGCTGACAGCCAGGATCTGACGGCCCTCGAGCACCTGCCCGACGACAGCGCCGAGCAGGCCGCCGTCGGTGCCAAAAAAACCGCCAGTAGCAAGAAAGGAACAGCCTGATGGCCAGCCAGCACATCAACTTCGACACCATCCCGGCCAGTACCCGCAAGCCGGGCCATTACTACGAATTCAACACCCGGCTGGCAGTACGCACCCTGCCGGGCAACCCGCAGCGCGTGCTGGTGATTGGCCAGCGACTGGCGTCCGGCAGCCAGCCCGCCTTGCAAGCGGTGGACGTGTTCAGCGATGCCCAGGCCGCCCAGCTGTTTGGTCAGGGCAGCCAGGCCCACCTGATGGCACGGGCGGCGATTACCGCCAATCCCTATTTGCAGCTGACCGTTATCAGCGTGGACGATGCCGCCGCTGGCCTTGCCGCAGCGGGCAAGCTCACCCTGGCCGGCAAGGCCGACAGTAATGGTGTACTCAGCCTGTTGGTAGGCACACAGCGGGTGGATGTGGCCATTGCCGCTGGTGATACGGCGGCCATCGTGGCCGGCGCGCTGCACACCGCGCTGACACGCCATGCCGATTTGCCGCTGCAGGCCAGCCTGGCAGCCCCCGTCCTCAACTTCGCCGCCCGTAACAAAGGCAGCCAGGGCAACTGGATCAAGCTGCGCGCCAGCAGCACTGCCAAGGGGCTGACAGTCGTCAGCGATGCCAGCCTGAGTGGCGGCAGCATCGACCCGGACCTGCGTCCGGCACTGGCCGCCGTGGTGGCCGCGGGCCATCACATCATTGCCTTCCCCATGCCCGAGGCCGAGCCGCTGCTACAGCTGCGCCAGCATCTGGAATTTGTCTCCGGGGCCATGGAACAACGCGGGGCCATCGCCACCGCAGGCTGGCCGGGCAGCCTTGCCACCGGCACCGCGCTGATGGCGCAAATCAACAGCGGCCGCATCAGCATGGCCTGGCATCGTGGCTCGTTCGCGCTGCCGTGCGAGATTGCTGCCGGCTACGCTGCCGTGCTGGCCAGCGAGGAAGACCCGGCGCGCCCGCTCAATACGCTGGAAATCAAGGGGCTGGATGTGCCGCCGCTGGCCGACCAGACCATGCGCACCGAGCAGGAAAACGCCCTGTACAACGGCCTCACCCCACTGGAAGTCGGCCCCGGTGGCCGGGTGCAGATTGTGCGCGCCGTCAGCAGCTACACCCGCAACGCCCAGGGCGTGGAGGACGAAGCGCTGCTGGACCTCACAACCATGCGCACGCTGGACTATGTGCGTCGCGCCTGCCGCCAGCGCACCACCCAGCGCTTTCCCCGCGACAAGCTGTCGGCCCGCACCCCGGACAAGGTGCGCAGCGAAATCCTGGATGTGCTCTACAAGCTGGAAGAGCTGGAAATACTGGAAGCCGTCGATGCCAACAAGGACGGCGTACTTGTGGAGCGCGACCTGCAGAACGTGGGTTCGCTATGCGTCAAGATTCCAGCCGATGTGGTGAATGGCTTGCATGTCATCGCCGGCCGCATCGACCTGCTGCTGTAGCCGCCGTAAAACCGCCGTCGCGGCATTGCGCTGCCATGGCCTGTTAACACCCGGCAGCTGCCCGAGAAAGCCGCTGCCCCACCAGGAGCACACCATGCTGGAAGAATACGCCGGGGCCATTGTGCTGGAAGTGAATGGCCAGGAAGTTGAAGTCATCGACCTGTCTGTCACCGGCAAGACCGGCCGCAAGCTGGTGAAGACCATGAACAAGACCGGCCGCGCCAAGGGCTTTGCCAAGGGCATTGCCGAATACGACATGGCTGCAACCGTGGCCATCCCGCTGTCCGGAGACCTGGACTGGGACGGCATCGAGGGCGAAAAACTCACCATCTACCCGCTCAGCCCCGGCGGCAAACGCACCAGTTACCTGGACTGCTTCAGCACCGAGGTGGGCGAAAAATACAGTGTCGATAACGAAGCCCGCCGCGACATCAAGCTGTCCGCGCTGCGCAAGGTAGAAGAATGATGATGACCGAACCCGGACAACTGCAGTATGGCGTGGAATGGCCAGAAGGCTCTGGCCAGCTGCATTACGACTTCGTCATGCGCCTGCCCACCATCGGTGACAATATTGCAGCAATCGAGAACCACGGCGTGGCTTCCAATATCCGCATCAACACCGCGATGATGGCCAGCTGCCTGGTGAGCCTGGGCGACATCCCGCCCGAGCAGCTGGATTTTGCGCTGCTCAGCCGGCTGGTGGATGACGACTTCGATACCCTGGCCACCGCCCGTGACGCGCTCAAAAAAAAGCGCAGGCGGCCGAGCAGCAGCTTGCCGGCTACCGACTCACCGTCCTTGCCCTCGGCCGCTACGGCATCAGCGAATCCGCCATCCGCCAGCTGAACCAGGCACAGCTGGACGGCTATCTGGCCGCCCTGGCCCGGCTGCATGGCCACAAGACCGGCAGCCGCAGCCAGACGCAGCGCATTACCTCCTTGCGCAGGAAACCCGTTAAATGAGTCGCAACATGGAACTGGCGCTCACGCTCAAGGCACGCGACGACATGTCGCGCACCGTGGGCCGCGCCTTGCAGACCATCAGCCAGGAAAGCCAGCGCGCCGAACGGGCGGTGGTGGGCCTGTCGCGGGAAAGCCAGCGCATGGCCAGCGCCCGCGAAACCCTGGGCATACGTGCCGAGCGCACCATCCAGCGCGAACTCGCCCAGACCGAAGCCGCATACCAGCGCCTGAGCCGCAGTGGCACGCTGTCGGCCCGGGAGCAGGTCCGTGCTTTTGACGCCATGCGCGACAAGGTGGGCAAGCTGCGCCAGGAAATGCACGGCGTGGAACGGCAGCAGAGCAAGCTGATTGCCGGGGCCAAGGGGATGGCCGCAGTTGCCGCCGGGGTCACCGTCGGTGCGCGGGTCTTGTCTGGCCCGGTGAAACAGACCATGGGCTATGAGCGCCGCCTGGCGATGATGGCCAATACCGCCTATGCCGAGCGCAATCTGTCCGGCCGCAAGCAAGGCATGGTCGAGCTGGATAACACCATCAACACCGCCGTGCGCCATGGTGGTGGCACCCGCGAAGAAGCCGCCGACACCCTGGACAATCTGATTGCCTCCGGGGCCATGGATATCAAGACGGCCAGCAGCTTGCTTCCCACCCTGCAGAAAATGGCCACCGGCACCGGAGCCGACCCCAAAGAGCTGGGCAATATCGCCATCCGTGCCATGCAGACCATGGGCATCAAGCCGCAGGAAGTCTCTTTCATCCTGGACCAAGCCATCATGGCCGGCCAGAAAGGCGGCTTCGAGCTGAAAGACATGGCCAAATGGCTGCCGCAGCAGATGGCGGCCGCCAAACTCAGCGGCATCACCGGCATGCCGGGCATGGCCAAGCTGCTGGCGGCCAACCAGGCTGCCGTGATTACTGCAGGCAGCAAAGATGAGGCCGGCAACAACCTGGTGAACCTGCTGACCAAGATCAACAGCCAGGACACCGCCCGTGATGCCGCCAGAATCAGCGCGACCACCTTCCGCGAAAAGCGCAAAGGTGAACAAGGCATAGACCTGCCCGCCACCCTGGCGCGAGGCCGCGAAAAAGGCATGGATGCACTGGACAGCTTTATCGGCATGACTGAAAAAGTCATCGGGGGCGACAAGCGCTACCAGGCCATTCAGGACAAACTCAAGCATACCGGCAACAAGGATGAGCGCCGCGCCTTGCTGGAGTCCCAGGGCGACATTCTGCAGGGCTCCGCCATTGGCAAGCTGATACAGGACCGCCAGGCGCTGATGGCCCTGGTGGCAATCATGAACAACCGCGAATACGTGCAGGACATCGAAACAGCATTGCCCAATGCCAAAGGGACGGGTGAGGCCAATTATCAGCTGATTGCCGACACCCCGGCTTTCAAGGCCGAGCAACTGGCGAATGAGCGCGCCATTGCAACTCAAAAAGCCATGGAAGGATTGAACGGTGCACTGGGCAACGCCGCCAGCAAGCTGGTGGAGTACGCCCAGGAGTACCCCGGACTGACAGCTGCTCTTGTTGCCGCAGGCACTGCCACCGCAGCACTGGCCGCAGCCGCCACTGCCGCCGCCATTCCGCTGGCGCTGATCGGCAAGGGCGGGCTGCCTGGTGGGCCACTACCTGGCAAGCCTGGCCCGGCTGCCGGTGGAGGTCTGGTCCGCAATGCTGGCCAGCTAGCCATCCGGGCTGGGGCAGTCGGCGCGGCGGGTGCTGCCGGCTATGCCGTCGGTACGGGTATCAATGCCGGCATGACCAAGGTACTGACGGCGACCAATGACGGCAAGGAACGCACCCTGGGCACCTGGCTTTACGATTTGATCAATGGAGACCAGGACGCAAAACTATTGGCCCCCACCCCCGTCAAGCGCAACGCGCCCGACCCCGGTGCCCCCATTCCACAGGCCGGTTTTAATGCCCCGGCTCCGGCCCCTCCATTGGCCCTGCTGCAATCCGTCATGGACTCATCCACCCGCTTTAACCTGGCCGCCGACAAGATACAGCAGGCCAGCCAGCAGCCCATTCCGCTGCATGTCACGGTGGATGTGCAGAACGGCAATATCGTGGCCGCAGTTAACCAGGCCAATAAGCTGGAATGGAGGAGAAACTGATGTCATGGAAAGATAATCTGCTGGACGCCAGCTTTCGTGGCCTGGTGTTTGACTGCCTGCAAACCGAGGACGAGGCTGAACGCGACACCGCCAGCCATGCCTACCCCTATATGGATGGTGAGGATGTGGAAGACCTGGGGCGCAAGGCACGCCAGCTGCGGCTGACTGCGGTGTTTTTTGGTGACGACTACGACAGCCGTCTGCAGGGATTCTTACAGGTGCTTGACCTGCCCGGCCATGGCGAGCTGATTCACCCGGTTTTCGGCAGCATGGCGCGCATGCAGCTGCTGCGCCATGCGGTACGCCACACGGCTGAGGATGTGGACTATTGCACGGTAGAACTGACCTTCAAGGAAGCCACGCCGAGCCAGCCTTTTTTTGTACAGCAGCTGCCAGCACAGCAGGCGCAGAGCCTGGCCTTGCAGGCGGAAACGGCACGCCAGGCCGGCATTGCCGTGTTCGACCAGGCGCTGTCCCAATTGCAGCAATGGCAAGGCCAACTCGCCCCCTTGCAAGCGCTGGGTGCAGTGATGACCGGCACGCTGGCTGCCGTGCGCAGCCAGCTGCATGGCCTGGTGGCCGGGGCCAGCGTGCTGGACAGCCCACGTGCCTTTGCGGCGGAACTGACGGGGCTGCTGGACGGGCTGGTGGATCTGCGCGGCTTCGATACCGACACCATCGCCAGCGACTGGAACAGCCTGGCCCGGCAGCTGGATCGCATCGTGCTGCTGCCGGTGCAGTTGGCCAGCCCGTCGCATTCCAGCGCGGCCGACCCGGCAAACAACTTGCCGCCCGCCAGCACAGACAACGCCATCCCGGTCCCGACCCTGCCACCGCGCCCGCAGGATGTGGCCCAGCTCACCGCCCTGGTACAAGCCGTGGCCGCCAGCACGCTGGCCAGCACCGCCAGCGATGTGCTGGCCGATCAGGCCGAGCAACCCACGCTTACCCCGCCACAGCTGGAAACCATCGCCAACGATGTGCGCCAACTACTGCAGACCAGCATCGACAGCCATCAGGCTACCTATCCGCTGGAGCAGGCCCGCCCGGTGGTCGAGGCCTTGAAAGACACGGCACTGGCCGTGCAGGAAGCGGCGCGCGTCGTCATTGCGCTGGCCCCGCCGCTGATCCAGCGCCGGGTAGAACAGGACGGCAATCTGCACCTGCTGGCCTTTGCCTGGTATGGCGATTACCGCCGCGCTGCCGAGCTGGCCCGCCTAAACCCTACGCTGCGCAACCCCAACCACCTACAAGCCGGAGACCTGCTCCATGCCTACGCCCGCTGATACCGTGCCTGCCGACCACATCGTCAGCCTGCTGCTGGCAGGCAAGGCCCATCACACCTGGAGCAGCTACGAGATTGATTCCGACCTGCTCACTCCGGCTGACGCCTGGCAGCTGCAACTGGGCCTGCCGGATGGCCGCCTGCCGGCAGCCCTGCAGGAAGGTGCGGCGGTGCAACTGCGCATCGGCCGTGACCTGGTGCTGACCGGTCGCATCGACGACATCGAGGACCCGATCGAACACGGCGCGCACACGCTGACCCTGCGCGGCCGCGATGGCGCGGCAGTGCTGGTGGATTGCTCCTCGCCCATCTTCACCCGCCGCCAGGCCACGCTGGCCGACATCGTCGCCCAGGTGGCACGGCCGCTGGGGCTGAGCCAGATCCGCATCGACGCCGCCAATAGCCTCACCCGCGAAAAAGTCAGTGTTGAACCCGGTGACAGCGCCTGGGACACGCTACGCAATGCCGCCGAGGCCAACGGCTTGTGGCCGTGGTTTGAGCCGGACGGCACGCTGGTAATTGGCGGGCCGGACTACCAGCGCCCGCCGGTGGCCAGCCTGATCCTGCGCCGGGATGGCCAGGGCAATAATGTGGAGCGCCTGCACCGGGTGCGCAGCATGGCCGGGCGTTATTCGGACGTCACCGTACTGGGCCAGTCGCATGGCAGCGCACTGCAGGCCGGTCGTCATGCCATCAAGGTGGTGGAGCGTGACAGCAGCGTCAGCGTGTACCGCCCGCGCATCGTCATCGACCATGACGCCGACAGCCTGGCCGCCGCCCGTGCCCGGGCGCGCAAGATCCTGTCGGACTCGCGCCTGCAAGGCCTCACCCTGCAAGCCACAGTAAAAGGGCACCGCAGCAGCAACGGCCTGCTGTGGACGCCGGGCCAGCGCCTGCACGTCTTGAGCGAGCCGCACGACATCAACGGCATTTATTTCCTGATGGCGCGGCGCTTCAGCGGCGGCCGTGGCCGCCCCAGCCACACCCTGCTCACTCTGAAAGAAGACGGGGCCTGGGTACTGGACGCCCACCCGCACAAGCGCAGCCACCGCAAGGGCAAGAACAGCAGCGCCAGCGAAACCCTGGTGGCGGTGGATGTTGGCCCGCCCAATCCCAGCAAAGGCAAGCCATGACCCCGGACATCGACCGCCGCATCAGCCGCGCCCTGGCCGGCATCCGCCAGGCATTCCGGGGTGTGCTGGGCCTCACCAGCAACGGAGCCGGCAGCCAGCTGGCCCAGGTGGAGGGCCTGGCCGACGAGCCTTTGCCCGACCTGGAGCTGTTCCAGCAGTTCGGCTTTAGCAGCAACCCGCCGCCCGGTACCGCCGTCATCGTGCTGCCGCTGGGTGGCAAAACCAGCCACGGCATCATCATTGCGACCGAAAACGGCCAGTTCCGTGTGCAAGGCCTGGCCCCCGGCGAAACGGCGGTGTTTAACGCTTTCGGCGATACCTTTGTGTTTAAAGACGGCCAGATAGCAGGTACCACCAAAACCTTCACCCTCACCGCCACGGAAGGCATGCGCTTCGACAGCCCGCAGGCCGAATTTACCGGCCAGCTGCTGGTGCGCCAGCAGTTAAGCGGCCAAGGCGGCATGGCCATCAAAGGGGGTGATGGCGCAGTGTTCAGCGGGAATGTGCGGCAGGAGGGAGGCAGCTACCAGACGGATGGTGATGTGGTGGCGGGTGGGGTGAGTTTGCAGAGACACCAATGCCATAGCAATTGATTTACATAAATTTTAATGCGAACATAGTAATAACCATTCCTCCAGACACCACCATCATGACCAAACCTGAAAGCAATGAAGACGATCAATATATACGACAACACTTAGAGGAATTACTAAATTTAGCAATAGCCATTTCTATTCCAGAGAATTTCCCCGATTTCATAAGCAAGAAAATCAAAAGCATAAGATACGAATTAGAGGAAATAAACAATAACTCAATAAACTTCGTCGCCACAAATGAAATAAAAACAATATCGGAAACCATAAATGATTATATTAAATTCATTGAAAGAATAGAAAAAATAAATATAGAGAAATTAGATCCTCTCGAAAAGCTTTCCATCCTAGAAGAATCTTCAAAGTTTAGCTCAAAAATATTCTCTCAAACATCTCCATTCAATCAGATGGCAAAAGTCCTTGCCAGCGACATCGTATCAAATAAAATTGACAGTAATTTAGAAATAACAGAGAAAATTTTAGCAAGTGCCAAACAATTATCCACAAACGAGCTAACAAAAAAGCAAAGTAAATTTTTCCAAGATGAGGCCGACAAGCACAGCACCCAGAGCATTCAATGGAAAAACTACTCCATCGCACTGCTTATTATTACATGCACTCTAGCAGTAGCCGGAATTGCAATGGCTTTCTGCCCTCAGCTACACCCAAAAGACACATATCAACTCATTCAAATAGTGACTGGCAAAATTATTCTGATAGCCATCTCCATTTACACGCTCGGCGTTTGTATTAAAAATTATCAGGCACACAAGCATAATGAAATTCTTAACAGTCATCGTGAAAATGCCCTCAGCGCGGCCAGTGCGCTGATTGATCTGATTGAGGAGCCAAATCAGAAGGATGCTGTTTTGCTGCAAGTGGCCAATGTTGTTTTCAGCATTCAAGATACCGGTTACACAAAACCTACCAGTTCTGAAGTGGATGTCATGAAATCGGTTGTTGATTTGCTAGCCAAGCAAATAGCCAAAGACAAGTAACTGAACCCCCTCAGCTAATCCCGTCCCTCACCATGCCCCGACAATCGGGGCATGGACGCTTTACTCGACCCCCACACCGCCAGCTATGCCGGCAGCCGCACCAGCACCCTGACCAATGCCGTTTATCTGCGGCTGGCCACGCCGCTGGGCAGCTGGTGGGCAGATACGTCGCTCGGCTCACGCCTGCATGAGCTGCAACGGGCCAAGGACCTCAGCCGTATCGACGCGCTGGCGCGGCAGTATGCCGAGCAGGCATTAGCGCCGCTGCTGCAGGATGGCCGCGCCAGCCGCATTACGGTCGAAAGCCAGCGGCCCCGCCCCGGCTGGTTGGTGCTGCTGATTGCCGTCACCGCCGCCAGCGGCACGCTGCAGACCTTCCGCTATCCAGTGCGGGTGGCCGGCTGATGGCTTATCCCTTGCTCACCATGGCGCAGATTCGCGCCGACATGCTGCGCGATATCCGCAACCTGCTGCCGGAGGCCGATACCGGCCCGGATTCGGACTACTTCATCCGCGCTAGCAGCGTGGCCAGCGCGGTGGAAGGCTTGTACCAGCACCAGGCGTGGATGGTGCGGCAGATTTTCCCCGACACCGCCGACCATGATTATCTGCTGCTGCATGCCCGCTTGCGTGGCCTGGAACCCAAACCAGCCGTAGCCGCCAGCGGCCGCATGCTGTTGCGTGGCAATCCTGGCAGCCCCATTACTGCCGGAATACAGGGCAAGTGGGCGGACCAGCTGTATATCAGCAGCGCGGCCGGCGTGATCGCAGCCGATGGTACGGCGACCCTGGCCGCCAGTGCGGCACTAGCAGGACTGGCCGGCAATGCGCCGGACGATGCCCGGCTGGAGCTGCTGGCTCCGCCGCCTGGAGTGCAGTCGGCCGCTACTCTGCTGGAGATGCGCGGCGGGGTGGAGGAAGAAAGCGATGTCGAACTGCTGGCGCGCTTACTGGACTTGATCCGCCGCCCTCCGGCTGGCGGCAATGTGCACGACTACCGGCGCTGGGCGCTGGAAGTGCCGGGCGTGTCGGCCGCCTATGTCTACCCGCTGCGCCGTGGGCTGGGCACCGTGGACATCATCATCACGGCGGCCGGTGGCCTGCCGTCGGCGGCGACATTGGCGGCCACTCAGGCGTATATCGATGCGCTACGCCCGGTCACCGCCAAACACAGCCTGGTGGCGGCACCGACGGTGCGACTGGTGGATGTGGAGCTGCTGCTGGCGCTGTCCGGCCTGACGCTGGAGCAAGCCCGGCTGCAGCTGACTCCGCAGTTGCAAGCGCGTTTTGCGCAGCTGGCTCCGGGGCAGCTGCTTATCCGCAGCCAGCTGGAAACACTGGCCTCCAGCCTGCCCGGCGTGGTGGACCGGCGCATCGTGCTACCGGCCGCCAATGTGCAGCCCTTGGTGAATGAGCAGCGGGTGGAGTGGCTGCGACTGGGCCGTCTCGACATCAAGGCCATGCCATGAGCCACGCCACGCTATTGACACTGCTGCTGCCGCCGCAAGCCTATGCCCGCAACGCCCAGCCCTTGCAGATCGAGCTGCAGGCCGAGGGCCGGGCGCTGGATGTGGCCGAGCGCGATGGCCTGCAGCTTGCTGCCGCCATCTCGCCCTTCTTTGCCGAATACACCCTGCCGGACTGGGAGCGGGTCTGTGCACTCACCCCGCCCAGCGGTGCCGGCTACCAGCAGCGGCTGCAGGCGGTGCTGGCCAAGCTGGCGGCCACCGGCGGACTGAGCATGCCTTACTTCAAGCGTCTGGCCAGCAGCCTGGGTTACCGCATCGACATCGTCGAACCACAGCCTTTCCGTGCCGGCATCAACCGCGCCGGCGACAGGCTGCAGGTGGCCGACATTATCTGGGTATGGCAGGTGGTCATCCACGCGGCCCAGGTGCATGCCTGGCGTTTTCGTGCTGGCCAGGCCGCTGCCAGCGAGGCACTGACCAGCTTTGGCGACCCGGTGCTTGAGACCGTGTTCCGCGAGCTGAAACCGGCTCATACCTTTGTTTACTTCGCCTATCAGGAGGGCTGAATGCACAAGATCAACACCCCGGACAGCCTGTTTCACGATGGCGACCCGTCAACCGGCGCGCTGGGCACCATCGTCACCGCCGCCTGGCTGAATGCCCTGCAGGGTGAGCTGGCAACAGTGATCGAGGCGGCGGGTATCAAGCTGGAGGCAGATAAATCCGACCAGCTCAAGCTGGCCATTGGCAAGATGATTTCCACTGCCGGCATGCTGCCTGCTGCTTCACGCGTGGTGGGCTCTGCCGCGGAACTGGATGCGCTGCGCGCCAACGGCTTTTATACCGTTTTCAATGCCAATGCCGATGGCCATGTGCTGCATATACAGCATGCCGGCTCCACCAACTACGCCGTACAGATCATGTTTGGTCAGTGGGGACGGGTTCCGACGACGGCGGGGGCCGGCTTTAGCTGGCGTGCCCTGATCAATGGTGCGTGGAATGAGTGGCAGCAGATTTTCCACAATGGCAATAGCGAACACTTATACCGCTTTCGCGGTTCCTTGGGCAGCAATGTCGACTTGAACACAATAGACATCAGCGGGATTTATCAGCAGACCACAGATAGATGGATTCCCAGCGGTAAAAACTGGCCATCCACATTTTCAGGAATGCTGACCGTTCACTCTGCATATCAAGGGAATATGATTTTCCAGTATTACCAGACCTATGTAGGAAACGCTTATTTCCGCTCTTACTATGCCGATGTCTGGACGGGCTGGCGCATGATCATCAGCCCTGTCGAATTTCCCAGTCACTGGGATTTGCGGCTCAATCAGCGCATGACTTTCCAGTACTGAGGCCACGCCATGCCCAAGACCTTTATCGACGGCCGCGAACTCAAGCGCTGGTGGCTGGATGGCCGCGAAGTCAGCCGCGGCTATCTGGATGGCCGGCTGGTATTCCAGAAAGAAACCGTCATCCGCATCAGCGACCACCATCACGGCATCACGGCCCAATGGATGGTGGACCGCATCCAGGGCGCGTATGGCGGCGCACCGCCTGCCGGAGCCAGTATCCGCTTGGTCGTTGAATCCGGCATCCAGCTGGTGGCAATCAATGTGAGCGAATGCTTGCGCCTGGATGGCAGCTGGTGGAATGGCGTATTCGCCAGTTGCCAGCTCATCATCGAAAACCACGGTTTTATCCTGGGCCGGGGTGGCCAGGGCGGCAATACCGGCCCAGGGTGGCAGGAGGCCGGGTTGCCAGGCGGCAATGGCATCGTCAGTCATGGCGTGCCACTGCTGGTGGCCAATTACGGCGTGATTGGCGGCGGTGGAGGAGGCTCGGGTGCCACCGGCTGGTACGACGGCGGCAGCGGCAACTACAACTCCACCGGCGGCGGCGGCGCTCCGTTTGGTCTGGGAGGCCCCACCAATAATGGTTCCAACAACAAATGGTGGGGATCGGCCGCCAGCTTGGACACGCCAGGCCGCAGCGGTGGAGGGCCGGGGGGCAATGTTCCAGGTGGCAATTGGGGTGAAAAAGGCGGCGACGGCCTGCTCAAACAGGCTGGAGGTGCCCGTTACCCGGTAGCTGGCGGCGTGGCCGGCTCCGCCATCATCTGTAATAACGCTGCCTTTGGCTGGATCAATCGCGGCGACATCCGAGGAAATGCACCATGAACAGCCTGATCTTTGACGGCAGCATCACCCGCCTGCAGCGCGCTGACGGCACCTTCCACACCCGGCTTATTCCAATCCTTACCCCACGCCCGGCCAGCGAGGAGGGGACGCAGCAAGGTACACCGCTGCGCATCCGCTACCTGCCGGCCGAACCGGCCGACAAGTCGGTGCTGGAGCTGGATGACGCCGACTACACCTGGCAGCTGAATGCCGAACAATGCGCCGAGCTGGACACCTTCATTGCCGACTTCGACCCGGCCAATGCCATGGCCTGGCCAGCGCCGTTACCGCCAGATGAACAGGAACGCCTGACCCGCGCCGAACGCGACCGCCGCCTGCTGGCCACCGACTATCTTCTGATGCCGGACTACCCCATCAGCACGGCCGACCTGGACGCGGTGAAAGCCTACCGCCAGCAACTGCGGGATTTGAGCAATGCACCGGACTGGCCTGATGTTGCGTGGCCAGCGCTAACGCTAGGCGGAGAGGAGGAAGCAGTCACAAACACCCTGCCCGAATCTGAATAGAGTGAGAGACAGCGACCGGACAGGTGCGACTAACACCCACCCGGCCAGCTGACCCGCAGACACCAGCTGCAAGTCACCCCAAGGCTGCCACTTTCTGCGCAGAAAGCACCGACAGTCTAACGGTTAAACGGTCACCGACCACCTTGCCGATGTCACTACCCGAAATCCGCTGCGGCCATTGCGGCCGCAAACTCGCCGAGGGCCACGTGCTGGTCCTCAGCATCAAATGCCCGCGCTGCCGGGCACACAATCATTTGAAGGCCGCCGAGCCTCCTGCCAGCGCGTCATCGCACGCCACTGCAAAGGAAGCACATGCATGGCCCACACCCCACCATCGGTAGCCTGTTCGCCGGCATCGGCGGCTTCGACATCGGCTTTGAAAACGCCGGTTTCACCACCGCCTGGCAAGTCGAAATCAACCCTGTCTGCCGCGCCGTCCTCGCCGACCGCTTCCCCCACGCCCGCCAGTTCGACGACGTGCGCACCGTCGGAGCCCACAACCTCAGCGCCGTTGACGTCCTGGTCGGCGGCTTTCCCTGCCAGGACCTCTCTACCATGGGCGCCCGGCAAGGCCTGGCCGGCCAGCGCTCTGGCCTGTTCTTTGAAGTCTGCCGCCTCGCCCGCGAGCTACAACCTCGCTGGCTGGTCCTTGAAAACGTCACGGGGCTGCTCTCTTGCCGAGATGGCCAGGATTTCCAGACAGTCATTTCCACGCTTGCCGAATGCGGGTATGTGGGATGCTGGCGGGTGCTGGATGCTTCATGCTTCGGAGTCCCCACAAAACGTCGTCGGGTATTCATTGTTGCCGGTCTTCACGAGCATCCCCCCATCGAGCTGCTGGCTGACGCCTGCCCAGTGGCAGCTGTTCCTGGCACGCCGCCAGCGCAACAACCTGGGCTCAAGCCTTTCGCTACTTTACTTGCCGGACAAGCCCCCAGCCAGATCCCTATCCATGGCGCAGGCCTCGTCGCTCAAGCCAACGGATGGGATTCGATGGCTGAGCGGGCCCGAGCGTCTAAGCATCATGGGCTTTGCCTCGGACTGGATGCGACCAACTTTGCAGAGGCTCAAGCTGCCGGCAACGCCGTTGTGCCGCAAGTCGTGGAATGGATCGCCAGGAAGCTGAGGGGGACATACGTGTAAGGGTGTAAGGTAGTCGAGACAAAGGGGGCGGAGGCCCCCTTTTATGCATTGTGGATTAGGAGTAAGGTGGCTGGATTCGGCCATCAGCAGACCCTATTGAAGTCGAGGGGGGCAATCAACGGTCCGATCGGCGACACAGTTTCCTATCGACTTTGATCGTACCAAATATTGCAATGCCCACGAGGGAAAGCTGGTCTCAGCATGCGCCATGCGAGACCGACATATCGCATCTTAAAGTAAAATTACGCTGACTCAATCAACCATCACTGTTATGTCAATACTTCAAAAGTGGTCAGACTCAAAGAAATGGGATGACAATTGGATCGTCGAACATGAAATCGTCGGCGGCGGACAAGCGACTGCCAAACTCGTAAAACACAAGACAAACGGAACGCTTGCGTTCCTCAAGATACTCAGTCGGCAAAACGACGTAGAGCGGCGTGCTAGATTCTTCCGGGAGGCAAGCGTGTATGCGACGGCAAATCATGACGGAATTCCGAAGCTTGTCGAGAGCAACGCCCACCACCACGAGGATTTGAGCTACAAGGTCTATTTGCTAACGGAATTCGTTCCCGGGCCCACGCTCACGAAATACCTTGATTGTAACGGGGCGCTCAGCTTCGCCGACGCCGCTACTACCCTGAAGGCACTTGCCGATACTGTGCAGTACTGCCACGAGAACGAGTGGATCCATCGCGATATTAAGCCCGACAACATCATCCTAAGGGATTCGAAGTTCGATGCGCCAATTCTGCTTGACTTTGGCATCGCGTATAAAGATGGTGTAGTGGATGATTTCGCAACCGACTACGCGCAGGAGCTCGGGAACCGCTTTCTCCGCCTGCCGGAAATGAGCACTGGCAGTACCGCAAAGCAGGACAGTAGGACGGACATCTCCTTCTTGGGCGGCATTTTTTACTACCTCATGACGACAATAACGCCTTCCGTCCTCACCGACCACGAGGGGCGAATGCCGCACCAGCGCGTGGTGAGCGCGGAACGGTTAAGGAGTGTATTTCGTGGGCCGCCTCCGGTGCTGTTGGATTTTTTTGACCATGCGTTTTCGCATAAACTGTCTGAACGATTCGTCAGCGCAAAAGAAATGAATGTTTCATTAAGCAGGTTAATTGATATGCATGAAAGCCACGAGCCTGACGACCAAGAACCGAGCATCGACGACGTGCTTGCCGCGATAAACACTAAAGTGGGTCGGGACCTAGCAAAGAACAAAGAGCTATACGATTGTGCGATGGCTCGGATTAAACTTGTTCACTACGGTATCCTCCAGAAGGTCCAGCCCGTCTATATTTCGTACCAGACCGGGTATATCGACCATGTTGACGGCCTTCGTAACGACCTCGGTTTCACGCATTTCGCAACTCACGCCCATAGGTTCGTCCCCCAATTCGTAATAAAGATATTGGGAGACGAATTAGTAGTGATGGCGGACGGAGTCTCTATCTACCGGACGGTAGCCGACGAGGCCGTTTTCTCGGAAGAACTCGATAAGGCGGTCGAACGGATATACCTCAGCGGCCTCAAGAAGCTGGCCGACAACCCACCCCATTGAAAGCCATCTGCCGTGCGGCCTTTTGTCATTCGCCCTCAACTATCTGCCTTGAGGGGAGGCCGCTTTAGGTCGAAAGCAGCCCATCCCGCCCTCCCCTCTCCCTGACAATTAATCAAACAACCCACCCTGCACCGGTGCAGCCTCTTTCGGCTTGAGCGGCGCGGGGGCGGCTGTCATCAGCTCGGCTGGGTAATGGGTGAGAAAGCTGCGCGCCTGCTCCGGGCTGGGGCTGTTCAGCCAGTGCGCGTAGTGTTCTGGCGGCACAATCACCAGCGAGCGCTTTTCATCGCCCGGCCTGTGCATGCGCTTCATCAGCGGATGGTCGTCGGCATTGATGGTGATCTGGGTAAAGGCGTGGCTGATGCTGCCGTCCGGTTCGGACCAGGCACGCCACAGGCCGGCCACGGCAAACGGGTTGCCGTCGGCCATGCCAATCTGCCAGCGCTCTGCCCGGCCGGATTCGTAGCAAGGCTCGTAAAAGTGCTGCATCGGTACCAGGCACAGGCTCTGCTGCTGCCAGGCACGGCGATAGCTGAACAGCTCGCCCACGGTTTCCGCCCGCGCATTCATGGTGCTGATCCGCACGCCAGCAGGCTGGTGGCGCTTTGGTACCATGCCGTAGCTGGCCAGCTGCAGCACGGCCTCACCCTGTCGGCCTTTGGTGATGATGGGAGCCAGGTAGTCCTGCCAGCACTCCTCCGGCCACAGCAGGTCACCGGGCTGTAGGTCGAAATGGCTCAGCAGCTGGCGCTGGCCTGGGGGCATGAAATTGATACACATGGCGGCATGGTATGCCGTCCAGCCCGCCCTTGCCAAGCGCCTTACCCTCCACCCTCGCCGTCACGAAATCGCCACATCAAGCTACAAACTTTCTGCTATATTTGATTTCGTACACAATCAAAAAGAGCAGTTGCCATGCACTACCCCATCCCCCTGTCGCGCAGCAGTGCGCTGCGCATTCCACTGGTGGCCAGCACGGTGCGCGCCGGCTTTCCCAGCCCCGCGGACGATTACGTGCAGGACAATATCAACCTCAACACCCTGCTGGTGGACGACCCGGACTGTACCTTTTTGATGATGGCCAGCAACGACGCCATCCACGGTATTTTCAAGGGCGACTATGTGTTGATCGACAAGGCCCGCACGCCGGTGCATGGCAATGTGGTGGTGGCCGCACATGAGGACGGCTTTGTGCTGCGCCGGCTGCACAAGCAGCAAGGCATGCTGGCGCTGCTGGCTGACGCACCGGGCTATCCGATGATTCCGGCAGAAGGCGATTACACCTTGCAGATATGGGGGGTAGTGATTGCCGTGGTGCGGCGGCTGGTATGAGTACCTTTGCGCTGGTGGATGGCAACAGCTTTTACGCCAGCTGCGAGCGGGTGTTCCGCCCCGACCTCGCCGGCCGGCCCATCATCGTGCTGTCCAACAATGATGGCTGCGTGGTGGCGCGTTCGGCCGAGGCCAAGGCGCTGGGCATTCCCGGTTTTGTGCCTTTTTTCCAGATCCAGCAGCTGTGCTACAAACACCGCGTGGTGGTGTTCTCCAGCAACTACACCTTATATGGTGACCTGTCGCGACGGATGATGAATGTACTCAGCCGCTTCGCCCCGCTGCAGGAAATCTACAGCATCGACGAATGCTTTCTGGACGTCACCGGCATCCCGGACCTGGACAGCCACGGCCACCGCATCCGCCAAGCCGTATGGCAGGGGCTGGGCATACCCACATGCGTGGGCATGGGTGCCAGCAAGACGCTGGCCAAGCTTGCCAACCATGTGGCCAAAAAGCGGCCTGAATGGAACGGCGTATTTGAATGGGGCTGGCTGAACCCGCGCGAGGCCGACCGGCTGCTGGCCGAATTTGCCGTTGGTGAAGTGTGGGGGATTGGCCGGCGCATTGCAGAAAAGCTGCAGTTGATGAATATCCACAGTGCTTTGGATCTGAAACTGGCCGATCCACGCCATATCAAGCGCAAGTTCAACGTGGTGGTGGAGCGCACGGTCGCCGAGCTCAATGGCGTAGCCTGTCTGGCATTGGAAGACGTAGCTCCGGCCAAGCAGCAAATCATCTCAAGTCGCAGCTTTAGCCGCCTGGTGCACGACCTGCCCTCACTCTCTGCCAGCATCAGCCACCACGTCGCCCGCGCCGCCGAAAAGCTGCGCGCCCAGGGCAGCACCGCCGGGCTGATTGGCGTCAGCATCCGCACCAACCCCTTCCGCGACCTGGGCCAGTACCACGGCTACACCTGCGTGCCGCTGGTCCACCCCAGCGCTGACACCCTGCTGCTCAACCACGCCGCCCAGGCTGCGCTGCGCGCCATCTGGCGCAAGGAGTTCAGCTACCACAAAGCAGGGGTAATCATGATGGACATCGGCACCCAGACCATCCAGCAACACGACCTGTTCAGCCCCCTGCCCGACATCAAACGCGCCAAGCTCATGGCCGCCATCGACAAGCTCAACCGCGACCACGGCCGCGGGACCATCCGCCTGGGCGCGGAAGGGCTAACAGATGACTGGCGGATGAAACAGGAAAAGAAATCGCCCTGCTATACGACAAGGGCAGACCAATTGGTGAAGGTGGGATAGCGCGTTAAAACGAGGGGAAATTTGCACCCGAGTGACAATTAAAGCGCAAATAGTGCCAAAAACCCTGCAAATCGGCGGTGACAATAAAAGTGCAAACGAGTGCCAAAACGGCCGCAAAGTTACACATTGGCATCGTTCATTGAGTTCCGATCCAGAGTATAGGAAGCCAAGAAAAAAACTGAACTCTTATCGCCAATGTGTAGGAGTGTTGTGTAGAACTCAGGGGCAAAAAAGCCTTGCAGAACCTGAATTTACTGTAAAAACAACACTTTAGGGGTGCTTGGCGGAGAGGGGGGGATTCGAACCCCCGTTAGGGTATTACCCTAAACACGCTTTCCAGGCGTGCGACTTAAACCACTCATCCACCTCTCCAGATGGCTGCCAAGGCTGTGTTTACTGCGTTTCGGCCTCAGAGGCTGCGCAGTATATAAGCCCTTATTGCTGGGCGCAAGGGGTTTTGTAGGCCGCATGCAAAAAAAGCTGTTGCTGGTAATCGCCGATGGCTGCGCGTTCGCGTTCCAGCCAGTCGGCAATGGCGCGGCGAAATTGCGGGTGGGCAATCCAGTGGGCCGAGCTGGTCTGCACCGGGGTAAAGCCGCGCGCCAGTTTGTGTTCGCCCTGTGCGCCCCCTTCGAAACACTGCAATCCATGCTGGATGGCGTATTCGATACCGCTGTAATAGCACAGCTCGAAATGCAGGCAATCCACGCTGTCCAGCGCGCCCCAGTAGCGGCCATACAGGGTGTTGCCGTCTTGCAGACACCAGCTGGCGGCAATGGCCTGCCCAGCGCGCCGGGCGATAAACATCAGGCAATGCGGGCTGAGGCTGCGTCCTACCCGCTGGAAGAAATCCAGGTTGAGATAAGGTGGCGAGCGGTGTTCCAGATAGGTCTGCCGGTAACAGCGTTCGAAGAATGCCCAGTCGGCCGCGCTGATTTCCTCGCCAGCCAATACCTGCACGCTGATGCCGGCATCGCGTACCTTGCGCCTTTCCTGGCGGATTTTCTTGCGTTTGCTTTGCGACAGCGCCGCCAGAAAAGCATCGAAATCGGCATAGCCCTGGTTAAGCCAGTGAAACTGCACGCCATGGCGCAGCAGCCAGCCCGCTTCTTGCAACAGCGCCAGTTCCTCGGCAGTGGGAAACAGCACATGGGCGGAGGACAGGCGATAATCGGCGACCACTTGTTGCAGCCCCTGGATGAGCAGCCGCTGCCCGGCGGCATCGCCCAGCAGCCGCGGACCGCTCACCGGGGTAAAGGGTGAGGCCAGCAGCAGCTTGGGGTAGTAATCCAGGCCGGCGCGTTGCCAGGCTTCGGCCCAGGCCCAGTCGAACACGTATTCGCCACGCGAATGGCTTTTCAGCCAGGCGGGGGCCAAGGCTTGCAGGCGGCCATCCTGCTGCAGTTGCAGCGGCAGTGGCTGCCAGCCGCTGGCCGCTGTGGCACAGCCGCTATCCTGCAGGGCACTCAGCCATTGCCGCTGCATGAAGAGGCCGGCATCCGCCGCCAGTTGGTCCCAGTCAGCAGCATGCAAAGCGCCATAGCTATCGGCCAGATGCAGATTCACGTGGTTTCCTTTCGGGCAAGCCGTCATTCTTGGGGTAAAATCGCAACATCCAAACCCATGGTTATGTTCAACATGCGTATTGCGCTCGCTCAGTTCAACCCGATTGTTGGCGATATTGCCGGCAATACCCGAAAAATTCTCGATCTGGCCCAGGCCGCCATGGCGCAGGGCGCCGATATTCTGGTGACGCCGGAGCTGGCCCTCACCGGCTACAGCCCGGAAGACCTGTTGCTGCGCGACAGCTTTTATCGCGCCTGCTCCGCCGCCATGGACCAGTTGCTGGAGCTGGATGGCATTACGCTGGTGATCGGCCATCCGGTCAAGCTGGGCCATGAGCGCTTCAACGCCGCCACGGTACTACGCGATGGTAACCGGCTGGGCCAGTATCACAAGATGTTGCTGCCCAATGATGAAGTATTCGATGAGTGCCGCTACTTTACCCCCGGCGCCATGCCGCTGGTGTTCCAGCAGGGCGAGCACAAGGTGGGCGTGCTGATCTGCGAGGATGTGTGGTCGGTAGACCCGGCGGCAGAAGCCGCCGATGCCGGTGCCGATGTGGTGCTGGTGCTGAATGCCTCGCCCTTCCACCGCAACAAGATTGAAACCCGCCATGAGGTGGTCCGCTACCGCGCCGAGGAAACCGGCCTGCCGTTTGCCTATGTCAATCTGGTGGGCGGCCAGGACGAGCTGGTATTCGATGGTGCGTCCTTCGCCACCAACAAGGCGGGCGAGGTGGTGGCCCAGGCCCGCGCCTATGGCGACGAGCTGTTGCTGATCGATTTCAGCGCCGGCGACTTGCAAGCCGCCCCGGCCAAGGCCGCACTGCCGGGCGAGCTGGAAAGCGTCTACCAGGCACTGGTGGTGGGCGTGCGCGACTACATCAGCAAGAACGGCTTCCCTGGCGTGCTGCTGGGTCTGTCCGGCGGCATCGACTCGGCACTGACGCTGGCGGTAGCGGTGGATGCACTGGGTACGGACAAGGTGCACGCGGTGATGATGCCCTCGCGCTATACCGCCGACATCTCGGTGATCGACTCGCGCGACATGATAGGCCGGCTGGGTGTGCAGTATGACGAAATCGAAATCTGGCCGATGTACGAGAGCTTCATGAATGCGCTGGCGGCCAATTTCACCGGTCTGGCGGAAGACACCACCGAAGAAAACCTGCAAGCGCGCATTCGCGGCACCCTGCTGATGGCGCTGTCCAACAAAACCGGCAAGCTGGTACTGACCACCGGCAACAAGTCGGAAATGACCACCGGCTACTGCACGCTGTACGGTGACATGGCTGGCGGCTTTGCCGTGCTGAAAGACGTGGCCAAGACCCTGGTGTTCGCCCTGTGCCGCTGGCGCAATACCCAGGGCGAAGTCATCCCCGAGCGCATCATCACCCGCCCGCCCTCCGCCGAGCTGCGCCCTGACCAGAAAGACCAGGACAGCCTGCCGCCCTACGAGGTGCTGGACGCCATCATGGCACGCTATGTGGAGGAAAACCTGTCGGCAGAAGAAATCATCGCCGACGGTTTTGCCGAAGCCGATGTGCGCAAGGTGGTGCGCCTGCTGAAGATCAACGAATACAAGCGCCGCCAGGCACCGGTTGGCCCGCGCGTCACCCAGCGTGGCTTTGGCAAGGACTGGCGCTACCCCATCACCAACAAGTTCAGCTAAGTGATTAGGCAAGCAGGCTTGCCGGGCCTGCTTGCCTGCCATCCTCAGGCATGCCAAGCTGCGCGCTATTCTATTGTCATCACCGGAAAGCCCCATGAAACTCCGCCCTGCCCTGGCCACCCTGCCCCTACTCACCGCCCTTGCCCTGCTCGGCGGCTGCGCCAGCCCGCTGGCCGGCAAACCGGCGGATCAGGCCACCCGTCTGGTACTGCGCGAAAACCTGCAACACGCCAGCTACAACTTCAGTGGCGAGATGGGCTTCAACACCCTGCACGGCAGTCGCGAGGATGATGCCAAGCCGCAGCTGCGCTACACCATTGATGAAGTCGCCCGTTCCACCAAGGTGACGGTGAGCGGTGCGGTCGATCAGGCCAGCAAGCGCATGGAGCTGATCCCGTCCTTTCGCTTTGAGCGGCGCAATCTGCAGGCCAGCGTCACCCTGCCGCTGGAGCTGAACCTGCAGGATTTCTCGCTGCTGGTCGACCCCTCCGCCCTTGACCTGTTCGTGCCGGAGCTGCACAGCGAGCAGCCGCGCTTTGTCCGCTTCCAGCTGCCGCCGGACATCGCCGGCAAGATACCGCTGGATGCCATATTGCAGGCCCTGCCGGGACTGGTGGACGAAGGCTATGGCAAGGTCGCGCCGCAGGCATTTGCGCTGGAAGCGCTGGACGGCACCGCCAAAGAACTGGGCGCCAGCTATCAGCTGCGCATTGCCATGAGCCCGCAGCAGGAAAACCAGGTGCTGATGCATGTGCTGGAAGGACTGGCCAAGGTGGTGAGCCAGCAAGCCGAGCGCGATGGTCGCCCGCAAGATGGCAAGCAAGCCGAACAGCTGCTGCAACTGGTACGCGAGCTCACCCAGAGCAAGGTCGCCAAACAGCCGCTGAGCAAGTCGGTATCGCACCTGTATGCCAATCGGCGCGGCCAGTTGCTGGGCGTCAACCAGACCGTGGAGCTGGATACGCCGCAATTGCGTGGCCAGGCTTACATCCAGCTGCGTTACAGCAATCATGGCAAGCCGGTGTTTGCCTACCAGCCCACTGCCGCCAGCATCATCGACTATGACAAGCTGCCCAAGCCACAATGGCTGAAAGGGCTGGAGCAATAAGCGCCGTCACCCCCGGACCGGCCGCTGCGCGCCTTGCGCCAGCGGCGCTGTATCACTGGCCTGGCCAGCGCTTGCGCCACATTCCTTAACAGCAAAGGCAGAACCCGCCGCCTCACTTGCTGTCACACTGTGCTGCATCGCACACAAGCAAGCCCTGGCGGCCTGTATCAAGGATTCCCAATGAAAAAAATCGCCCTGGCCTTACTGGCCACCCTGCTAAGCCTACCCGTCCACGCCAGCGCCATCGCTCAGCTCAAGGCCTTTGTCAGCGACACCAAGACCCTGTCGGCCAGCTTCAACCAGCTGGTCAGCTCCAAAAACAAGCACGAAGAAGCCAGCGGTACGCTGGAAATCTCGCGCCCCGGTAAATTCCGCTGGAGTTATAACAAGCCCTACGAGCAGCTGATCGTCGGCGATGGCAAAACACTGTGGATTTACGACAAGGACCTGGCCCAGGTCACCCGCAAGAACCTGGACGGCGCACTGGGCAGCAGCCCGGCGGCACTGCTGGCCGGCAACAATGCCATCGAGCGTGACTATGTCTTGAAAGAAGCCGGCAAACAGGGCGAGGTGGAATGGCTGAGCGCCAGCCCGAAAAAGGCCGACAACACCTTCAACGCCATCCGCATGGGCTTCAGCAACAAGATGCTGGTGGAAATGGAGCTGACCGACAGCTTTGGCAACAACACCCGCATCCGCTTCAGCGCCCAGCAGAAGAACCCGGCATTGGCGGCCAGTCATTTCAGCTTCAGCGCCCCCAAGGGCGTGGATGTGGTCAGCGGAGACTGAGTCCGCGCCGACCACCGCGGCGGCTGCCCGGTCTTATGGCGCCACCGCCCAGCCCGCCTGCTGCAAGAACCGTTCTACCTGTCGGGTATAGTCGCCCGGCAAGCCCAGCTGCTGGTTGATCTGGCCATGGCTCAGCTCCTGCGGCAATACCTGTACCGTCACCCCGGCCTGCCGCCCCTTGTCCGCCAGCCCCTGCGCCTGGGTGCAGGACGTTGCGCGGCGTGAGGAGCACACCGCCAGCAAGGGTGGCGCGGCGGCCGTCAGCAGCCGTGTGGGCGACAAAGCCGCCCAGCGGGCGGCATCCCCGCTAAAAGCCTTGTCGTACAAGGGCAGATGCGGTGCGCGCATGATGGCAGCCACCTCCAGCGCCGCACTATCCAGCAATACCGTGGCCAGCCAGGGCTGTACGCCATGGCGCTGGCGCAAGGCCTGATCGGTACTCAGCAAGCCCACCAGATGTGCACCGGCGGAATGGCCCATCAACACCAGCTGCCGCTTGTTTGCCCCCCACTCCGCGGCATGGTCCTGTACCCAGGCCAGCGCACTGGCCACGTCATCGGCCTGCTGTTCCACCGCAGCCTGCGGCAGCAGACGGTAATCCAGTGACACCAGCACCACTCCGGCAGGCGACCAGCGTGCCAGCTTGTTATCCACCACACTGGCTGCCTGCTTGCTGCCCAGCCGCCAGGCCCCACCATGCACCATCACCAGCAGCGGCCGCCCCTGCCCGGCGCTGGCCGGCAGGTAGACATCCAGCCGCTGGCGCACATCAGGGCCATACGCCAGGTCAGCCAGCTTGCGCACGCCGGGCGGCAAGGCAGCCTGGCTGAGTGTCTCGTCGGCACCCAGCCCATCGTGACTGGCCGCGCCTTGCTGCAGCCAGTCGCGCAATGGCCCTCCCGCCGCCGGTAGCGCCAAGGCCAGCAATAACCAAGCCATCCGCAGTTTCATCCCCACTCCTTTTGCCAGACACTGCGGAGGCCGCAGCACAGCTGATATACTAGCAGGCCGTTTTCCAGCCGTATTAGCCGCCATGAATGATCTGTTTGCCCAGGAAGCGAAAAAGCCGCTGGCTGAAGCACTGCGTCCGGCCACACTCGACGAGGTCATCGGCCAGCAGCACCTGATCGGCCCCGGCAAGCCGCTGCGGCTGGCGGTGGAATCCGGCACCCTGCACTCGATGATTCTGTGGGGCCCGCCCGGCGTGGGTAAAACCACGCTGGCGCGCATCCTGGCCGGCAGCTTCGACGCCGAATTCATTCCGCTCTCTGCCGTGTTTTCCGGGGTGAAGGACATCCGCGATGCGGTGGAACAGGCCCATGCCGCCCTGCAGCGCTCCGGTCGCCATACCATTCTGTTCGTCGACGAAGTCCACCGCTTCAACAAAAGCCAGCAGGATGCGTTTTTACCCTTTGTCGAATCCGGCCTGCTCACCTTTATTGGCGCCACCACCGAAAACCCGTCTTTCGAGGTGAACTCCGCCCTGCTGTCGCGGGCGCAGGTGTATGTGCTGAACAGCCTGGACGAAGCCGAGCTGCAACAGCTGTTCCGCCGCGCCTGCGACAAGGGCGCACTGGACGGGCTGGAGTTTGATGAACAGGCCATCGCCGCCCTCACCGGCTATGCCGATGGCGATGCCCGGCGCTTTCTCAATCTGCTGGAACAAACCCGCACCGCCGCGCTGGCGCGTAAAACCGGCCAGATCACGCAAGACTTTCTGGCCGAGGTACTCAGCGTCAACGCCCGCCGCTTCGACAAGGGCGGCGATGCCTTTTACGACCAGATTTCCGCCCTGCACAAATCGGTGCGCGGCTCCAACCCGGATGCCGCACTGTACTGGCTCACCCGCATGCTGGATGGCGGTGCCGATCCACGCTATCTGGCACGCCGCCTGGTGCGCATGGCCTGGGAAGACATCGGTCTGGCCGACCCGCGCGCCATGCAGATCTGCAATGATGCCGCCACCACCTACGAACGACTGGGCAGCCCGGAAGGCGAACTGGCACTGGCACAAGCCGCCATTTACCTGGCGGTGGCGGCAAAGAGCAATGCCGGCTACATGGCGTACAACCAGGCCCGCGCCTTCATCAAGCAGGACAAGAGCCGCCCGGTGCCGGTACACCTGCGCAACGCCCCCACCAAGCTGATGAAAGAACTGGGCTATGGCCACGCATACCGCTATGCCCATGACGAGCCCAATGCCTACGCCGCCGGGGAAAGCTATCTGCCGGACGACATGCCGGAACCGGGCTGGTATCAGCCGGTGCCGCGCGGGCTGGAAATCAAGATAGGCGAGAAGCTGGCGCAACTGAAAAAGTGGGATGAAGAAGCCGGCAAAAAATAAACCCGGCACCGCAGCCAAGGGCTGAGCCATGCCAGACCTACGTCGGCCACAGCACAGCAGGACGTCGCCTGCCAACATCTACAAGCCCGCCAGCATTGCTTATAATGCTGTTTTTCCCGGCAAGGGGCAGGACAAAGCCAGCCGCTTGCCGTTACACTTGCGTTTTACCGAACAAATTGCTGCTGCCAGCCACCGGCAGACCGTGCAGCAGCACCAGCGGTTGCTTCCCCTCCGCATGCAGGATTCAGTAAGGGGCTGCTGCTAAGACAGCCCGCTACCAGCAAGACATTTCAATACCATCAGGATTTTCCATGCTAGACATTCAATCGCTCCGTAACGACCTGGACGCCGTCGCTGCCCGCCTGGCCAGCCGTGGCTACACCCTGGACACCGCCGCTTTCACCGCAATGGAAGCCGACCGCAAGGCGCTGCAAACCCGTATGCAGGAACTGCAATCGCGCCGCAATGCCACCTCCAAGCAAATTGGCGAAGCCAAGCGCAAGGGCGAGGATGTGTCCGCCATCATGGCCGAAGTGGCCAACCTGGGTGATGAGCTGAAAGCCGCCGAAGCCGCCTTCGAGGCCGTGCAAGCCAAGCTGGACGCCCTGCTGATGAGCATCCCCAACCTGCCGCACGAATCGGTACCGGTAGGCAAGGATGAAAACGACAATGTGGAAGTGCGCCGCGTGGGCGTACCGCGCCAGTTCGATTTCGAAGTGAAAGACCACGTCGACATCGGCAGCCCGCTGGGCCTGGATTTCGACACCGGTGCCAAGCTGTCCGGCGCCCGCTTTACCGTGCTGAAGGGTGACATTGCCCGCCTGCACCGCGCGCTGGCGCAGTTCATGCTGAACACCCACACCGGCGAGCACGGCTATACCGAGCACTACACCCCGTACATCGTCAACGACAGCGCCTTGCTGGGCACCGGCCAGCTGCCGAAGTTTGCCGAAGACATGTTCAAGGTGACCAAGGGCGGCGAAGAAGGCACGGTGGACCAGTACCTGATTTCCACCTCGGAAATCACCCTGACCAATACCGTGAGCAACAGCATCCTGAAAATGGAAGAGCTGCCGCTCAAGCTGACCGCCCACTCGCCCTGCTTCCGCTCCGAAGCGGGCAGCTATGGCCGTGACACCCGCGGCATGATCCGTCAGCACCAGTTCGACAAGGTGGAAATGGTGCGTATCGAGCACCCGGACCACTCCTATGCCGCGCTGGAAGAAATGGTCGGCCACGCCGAGAACATCCTCAAAGCACTGGAACTGCCCTACCGCGTGATTACCCTGTGTACCGGTGACATGGGCTTTGGCGCGGCCAAAACCTACGACCTGGAAGTATGGCTGCCGGCACAGAACACCTACCGCGAAATCTCCAGCTGCTCCAACTGCGAAGCCTTCCAGTCGCGCCGCATGCTGGCCCGCTTCAAGGACGAAAACGGCAAGAACCAGCTGCTGCACACCCTGAATGGTTCCGGTCTGGCCGTGGGCCGCACCCTGGTGGCGGTGCTGGAAAACTACCAGAACGCCGATGGCAGCGTGACCATTCCGGCCGTGCTGCGTCCCTACATGGGCGGCAAGGAAAAAATCGGCGGCTAAGCCTGCCGCCACCGGCCCGCGCCACCGCCCCTTTAACCGGGCAGGACGCGCGCGATTGCAGCGCTCAGACCACAAAAGCCGTTCACTCTTGCAGTGAACGGCTTTTTCATTGCTGCCTCCCCCCAGCCAATATGGCTATCCATGCAGCCCGGCCACGCCGCCACACCGCACGGCATGCGCCGGCAGCCCACCGCCGCGCCTGAGCACCAGCCTGTAGCTGCCGCAACTGTTTAACTATTTTTACTTAAGTAATAACCACAAGCCACCGCGATCATTTGCTCATCGCCAGCGCACTAGGCAGAATGCCAGATCATTATTATTCCAACGTCAAACAAGCTGCGCCCGCCACGGCTGCAGCCTCACCATCATGCCAAGCATCTACGCTCTCAAGTCCCGCTTTCAGCGCCTGCTACGCCCGCTGCTGCATACACTGGCCGCTGCCGGCATCAGCGCCAACCAGGTCACCCTCGCCGCCATGCTGGCCTCACTGGCCTATGGCGCCTGGCTATGGCTGGCCGCAAGCCACACACTGCCCTGGCTGCTGCTGCCGCTGTTTCTGCTGCTGCGCATGGCCCTGAATGCCATCGATGGCATGCTGGCCCGCGAATTCGGCCAGCAATCGCGCCTGGGGGCCATCCTCAATGAAGTGGGCGACGTGGTATCCGATGCCGCGCTGTATCTGCCCTTCTGCAGCCTGAGCAGCCATCCGGCACTGGTGGTGCTGGCGGTACTGCTGGCGATGCTGACCGAATTTGTCGGCATACTGGGCCCCAGCCTGGGCAGTACACGACGCTACGACGGGCCCATGGGCAAGAGCGACCGCGCCTTCTGCTACGGTGGTTTTGCTTTGCTGCTGGTCATCGCACCGGCCAGCGCCGGCTATGCCGACTGGCTGTTCGGCAGCAGCGCCTTGCTGATGCTGCTGACCGTGTTCAATCGTGCCCGCGCCATACTGAAAGAAGGCCACCATGTTTAATCTGCTGTTACCGCCGCCGCTGCTCTGGGCACTGGGCGGCGTGTTCCTGCTGCTGGTGCTGGCAAGCAGCAGCATCCGTCTGCTGGAGGCGCGCAAACCGGAAAAGAACTGGCTGGAGCTGAAGCTGCGCATCAAGACCTGGTGGTGGATTGTCGGCTGTTTCTCGCTCACCATCCTGGGCAATATTCCTGTCGCACTGGTGGTGTTTGCCCTGATCAGCTTTCTGGCGCTCAAGGAATACCTCACGCTGTGCGCCACGCGCACAGCCGACCATGTGGTGCTGTTCTGGGCCTATCTGAGCATCCCCCTGCAGTATTACTGGCTGGGCATCCACTGGTACGGCATGTTCATCATTTTCATCCCGGTGTACATCTTTCTGTTCCTGCCCATGCGCATGGTGCTGATCGGCGAGACACAGGGCTTTCTCAAGGCGGCCGCTTCGCTGCAATGGGGGCTGATGATCAGCGTGTTCTGCCTGAGCCACATGGCAGCCGTGCTCACCCTGCCGCAGCTCACCGGCATCGGCGTACCGGCACAGGGGGCGATGATGCTGTTTTATCTGGTAACCCTCACCCAGCTGAATGATGTGGCGCAATACCTGTGGGGCAAGTCCTGCGGCAAACGCAAGATTGCCCCCAAGGTATCGCCCAACAAGACACTGGAGGGTTTTGTCGGCGGCGCGCTCACCACCAGCGTTCTTGGCTGGCTGCTCGGCCCCTGGCTGACGCCGTTCAGCCCGCTGTATGCCGCGCTGGCCGGCTTGCTGATTGGCACCATGGGCTTCATCGGTGACATTGTGATTTCGGCGGTGAAACGCGATATCGGCGTGAAAGATTCGGGCCGGCTGTTGCCGGGCCACGGCGGCATTCTGGACCGGCTGGATTCGCTCACCTATACCGCGCCGCTGTTCTTCCACTACGTGCATTACCTGTATTTCTAGCTTGGACATGAACAATCTGCTGCGGATACTTTTTGTCATGCTGCTGGCTCGGCCGGTGGTCCGGCTATGGCTGGGCGTCACGGTGCGCCATCAGGAACGGCTGCCCGGCACCGGGCCAGCCATTGTCATTGCCAACCACAACAGCCATCTGGACATCCTGGCGCTATACAGCCTGTTTCCGCTGGGGCTGATTCCCCGCGTGCGCCCTGCGGCTGCGGCGGATTACTTTCTGAAAAACCGCTGGCTGGCCTGGTTCGCCACCCATGTGGTGGGCATCATCCCGGTGGTGCGCGGCGGCATGCGCCGCGATCCGCTGGCCGGCTGCCGCCAGGCCCTGCACAACGGCGACATCCTGGTGCTGTTTCCGGAAGGCACCCGCGGCGAGCCGGAGGCCCTGTCCGATATCAAATCCGGCATCTGGTATCTGCTGCGTGACTTCCCCGACATCCCGGTGGTGCCGGTCTACCTGCATGGACTGGGCCGGGCCATGGGGCGTGGCCAGTGGCTGCCGGTGCCGTTTTTTGTCGATATCGCCATCGGCCGCAGCCTGCCGCATCTGGAGAACAAGGAAGCGTTCTGCACCCTGATACGTGACACCCTGCTGCAACTGAAACAGAAAACCCTGCCGGCCACCCCGGCGCAAGACTGAGCCTGCCGCCATCTGCTGCTGCCGGCGCGGTGACCGGTGCTGCCTGCGGTTCTCTTGCGCCCCTCTCCGGGCAGACAGGGTGATTTTGTTCAATACCCGTGCCGGCGGCGACTTTATCTTCAGGGTCCACTCCACCCTTGAGGATTCCCATGCAAGTCTTCCTGTCCATGGCCGCTTTTGCGCTGGCGGCTTCCATTTCGCCCGGCCCGGTCAATATCGTGGCTTTCGGCTGCGGTGCCAGCCATGGCTTCTGGCCCAGCTTGCGCCATGTCAGTGGCGCCACCATCGGCTTTACCTTGTTATTCCTGCTCACCGGCCTGGGTCTGGCCGAACTGCTGGCCGGGCTACCGGCGGCAAGCCGGCTGATCCAGTACGCCGGGGTGGGCTTTCTGCTGTATCTGGCGTGGCAGCTCGCCCGCGCCAGTGGCGAACTGGGTGCGCAGCAGCGGCGGCCTTCGTTTCGCCATGGCGCGATGATGCAATGGCTGAACCCCAAGGCCTGGCTGGCTGCGCTGGCCGGCATGGGCGCCTTTGTCAGCCATGGCGAAGCACTGTTGGTGTGGCAGTTTGCCGCCATCTATTTTGTCGTCTGCTATCTGTCGATTGCCTGCTGGGCCTGGGCCGGTGCACGTCTGCAAGGCTTGCTGCGCCATCCGCCACGCATGCGGCTGTTCAACCGCCTGCTGGCGCTACTGCTGGCGGGCAGCGCGCTCTACCTGCTGCAGGGATGATTCAGCCCACGCTGCGGCAATACTGACCGGGCGTGGCCGCCACCAGCCGCTTGAAGGTGCGCTGGAAGTGCGCCTGGTCGGCAAAGCCCAGCGCCTGCGCCACCTGGGCAATCGGCTGGCCGCTGCGCAACAGGCTTTTGCCGCGCTGGATGCGCCGGTTTAGCAGGTATTCGTGCGGTGTCATGTGATAGCGCTGGCGAAAGGCGCGGATCAGGTAGGAGGCGGACAAGGCGGAGGCGCTGCAGATCGCCTGCAGGCTGATGTCGTCGGCGTAGTGGTCGTTGATATAGTCGGCCGCCAGTTGCAGCCGCGGGTGCACCGGCGCCGGCGTACGGCGCGGTGCTGGCCGTGGCTGTTGCAGGGCGGTGAAAAAGGCCGTGGCCGTTTGCTGCCGGCCCAGCTGGCCGCCGGCAGCGGCATGGCAGGCGGCCACCAGTTGCAGCAGGCCGTGATACAGGCTGGCATCCTCGCTCAGCCTGAGCTGGAAACCATGAAAATCCTGATTGGCACTCAGCCCCGATTCGGTTTGCAAGGCGGCCAGCCATGGCGTGTCGACATACAGCATGTGATACGACCAGGGCTGGTCGGCTATGGGATTGCAGGCGTGGACATCACCCGGATTCATCAGCACCACGCTGCCGCGGCCCACGCGGTAACGGTCTTGCAGGCTCAGGTAAGTGCTGCTGCCGCTGGTGATGGCGCCGATGGAAAAGTGCTCGTGCGCATGGCGGGCATAACACACTTGCCGGCCATCGGGCACGCTGCGGATTTCCAGGAAGGGCAGCTGCGGATCGCGCCAGAACAGCGGCGCGGCGGGGCTGGATGCCGGACTGGGGGAGAGGGAGCTGGGCATCCGCCCAGCATAATGCAGTGCAGGCGGCAGCGACAAGTCGCACTGCCACCCATCACTCAGCCGTGCTGCTGCCGCAGCAAGGTCTCGAACTCGGCGGCTGGCACCGCCCGGCTGAACAGATAGCCCTGGCCGCAGTCGCAGCCCTGCTCCAGCAGGAAGCGACGCTGCTCTTCCAGCTCCACCCCTTCGGCCACCAGCTCCAGCCCCAGGCTGCGGGCAATCGAGATGATGGCCTGGGTGATGGCGGCGTCGTCGCGGTCCTGGTGCAGGTCCATGATGAAGCTCTGGTCGATTTTCAGGCCGCGCACCGGCAGGCGCTTGAGATAGGACAGGCTGGAATAGCCGGTGCCGAAATCGTCGATGGACAGATAAATGCCCAGCGCCTGCAAGCGGTGCAGCACCTCCACCATGCCGCTGTCTTCGTCCATGGCCACGCTTTCGGTGATTTCCAGCTCCAGCGCGCTGCTGGGCAGGCTGTGCCGCTCCAGCGCCTGCGCCACGCTGTCGACGATGCTGGAATACTTCAGCTGGCGGCCGGACACATTGACCGCAATGCGCCCTTGCAGCAGGCCGGCATCGCGCCAGCGGCGGATGGCGCCACAGGTGGTGTCCAGCACCCATTCACCGATGCTGGTGATCAGCGAGCTTTCCTCGGCAATCGGAATGAACTGCGCCGGGGAAATCAGCCCCATGTCCGGATGCTGCCAGCGCAGCAGTGCTTCGGCCCCGATGATGCGGCCGCCAGCCAGCTCCACCTTGGGCTGATACCACACTTCCAGCTCGTCCTGCGCCAGCGCGCGGTGCAGGCTGTATTCCATTTTCAGGCGCTCGATGGCGCGCGCATTCATGTCGGCGGTGTAGAACTGGAAATTGTTCTTGCCGCGCTCCTTGGCGCGGTACATGGCGGTGTCGGCATTCACCAGCAGGGCGTCAGCCATGGCGCCATCTTCCGGAAACATGCTGATGCCGATGCTGGCGGAAATGAACACGCCCTGCCCGGCTACGGTGGATTCGGCCGAAATGGCATCCAGAATGCTCTGCGCCCGGCTGGCCACTTGCTGTACCGTCACCACGTTTTCCAGCAGCACGGTGAATTCGTCGCCGGACAGGCGCGACACGGTGGACAGATTGGGCACGATGCGCTGCAACTCGCTGGCAATCCGCATCAGCAGCTCGTCGCCGGCATGGTGGCCCAGGGTGTCGTTCACCATCTTGAAGCGGTCAAGATCGATGAACAGCAAGGCAAAACGGCGATCAAACTGCCGTGCCTGCTCCACCGCCGACTGCAGCTTTTCGATAAACAGCGTGCGGTTGGGCAGGCCGGTCAGCGCATCATGGTTGGCCAGAAAATGCAGCCGTTCCTCGGCCTGCTTGCGCTGGGTGATGTCGGAAAACACCGCCACGTAGTGCAGGCATTCGCCGCGCTCGTCGCGGATGGCGGTGATGCTCAGGTGTTCGGTATACAGCAGGCCGTTCTTGCGCCGGTTCACCACCTCGCCCTGCCAGAATCCATCGTGCCGCAGGCAGCGCCACAGGTATTCGTAGAATTCGGGGGATTGCTTGCCGGACTTGAGCAAGGCCGGCGTCTTGCCGATGGCTTCTTCGCGTGCGTAGCCGGTGATGCGGCTGAAGGCGGGATTGACCGACTGGATGAAGCCATTGCCATCGGTAATGACAATGCCTTCCATGGTGGCTTCGAACACCTTGTCCGCCAGCAGCAGGCTCTGGCGCGATTGCAGCAAGGCTTCGTCGCGCTCGCGCAGCGCGCCATGCAGTTCCAGCAGGAATTCGTGTTCTATGCTCTGGATGATTTCGCGAAAACCGACGATATGCACCAGCTTGTGGTCGGCATCGAATACCGCCAGATGGCGGATCTGGTGCTGCAGGATCACCCGTCGCGCCTGTAACAGGCTGCTGCTGCTGGCCACACCGATCACCGGACGGGTGCAGATGCTGCCCAGCTCCACATCGCCCTGCCCGGCAGCCACCATGCCCACCACGTCGCGCTGGGTGAGGATGCCGTAGCTGCCATCGGCAAACTGTACCCCCAGTGCCGTCAGCTGCTGTTCGCGCATGCTGGAGAGTGCGGCGGAAAGATTGTCGCTGGCCTGCAGGATGACCGCCGGCGGCGCCAGTATGCCATCCAGCCGCTTCAGCCCAAGAAAGGCTTCGGTGCCCTGACACAGCACCACGTCCGACAGCGACACCAGGCCGACTATCGTCCCCTCTTTTTCAACCAGGGCATGGCGGATGCCCTTGCTGCGGAATTGTCCCAACACATCATGCACGCTCAGATGGTGGGCCAGCGTCACCACCGGCTGGCTCATCACCTCGCTGATGGGGCGGCAGCGCGCCGCCGCGTCTTCCAGATCCACGGCCAGCGCATCGGTTTCGGTCCAGATGCCCACGGCCTGGCCAGGTGCGGCAAACACCACGATGGAGCCGCAACCGGACTGCACCATCAGGCTGGCCGCCTCGTGGATCAGCGTCTCCGGTGTGCAACTGAGAATATCAGTCGAGGCAATCTGCTCTATGGGCTGCATCAGCGGGGACATCATCGGACACCTGTAAGCAATTTAGCGTTCACAACGGCAACATTATACATTTATTACTTAACATCTAAAGGGCGAGCCCGCGCATTTGATGCATTTTGCGTACCACGCCTGTTTTCCACTTTGCCGGCAAACTGCAAAGCAAGTTTACACCTCCCCTGCCACACCCTGCTGGCAAAGCGCTGTTTTGTCGACACTTTTTCATGCCGCCGTGCTGGCACGGATATTGAAAGCGTTGGTCAGGTTGCAACACCGCCAGCCTGTCCGGACAGACCAATAACGCAGATCCGGCACAACAAGAAAACACATCGAATGCCATAAGCATGGCAGGGAGGAGCGTAAACACATGGAGACTTTCTATCAAGCCATGCGTCGCCAGGGCGTGACTCGGCGCAGCTTTCTTAAGTTCTGCAGCCTGACCGCCACCTCGCTGGGCCTGGGCTCAGCCTTTGTCCCCCGCATTGCCTACGCACTGGAAACCAAGCCGCGCGTGCCGGTCATCTGGCTGCACGGCCTCGAGTGCACCTGCTGTACCGAGTCCTTCATCCGCTCGGCCCACCCGCTGGCCAAGGACGCCATCCTGTCGCTGATCTCGCTGGATTACGACGACACCATCATGGCTGCCGCCGGGCATCAGGCCGAAGCCATCCTCGACGACCTGATCAAGAACCACAAAGGCAATTACATCGTGGCCGTGGAAGGCAACCCGCCGCTGAACGAGGACGGCATGTACTGCTTCCCCGGTGGCGAGCCCTTCGTGGAAAAACTCAAGCGCGTGTCGGCCGACGCCAAGGCACTGATCGCCTGGGGTTCCTGTGCCAGCTGGGGCTGCGTGCAGGCCGCCAAGCCCAACCCCACCCGCGCCACGCCGGTACACCAGGTGATTCTGGACAAGCCGGTGATCAAGGTGCCGGGCTGTCCGCCGATTCCGGAAGTCATGGCTGCCGTGATTACCTATATGGTGACCTTCGACAAGATTCCGGAACTGGACCGCCAGGGCCGGCCCAAGATGTTCTACGGCCAGCGCATCCATGATAAATGCTATCGCCGCCCGCACTTTGATGCTGGTCAGTTTGTCGAGAACTGGGACGACGATGGCGCGCGCAAGGGCTACTGCCTGTACAAGATGGGCTGCAAAGGCCCCACCACCTATAACGCCTGCTCCACCGTGCGCTGGAACGACGGTGTGTCCTTCCCCATCCAGTCCGGTCACGGCTGCATCGGCTGTTCGGAAGAAGGCTTCTGGGACAAGGGCTCCTTCTACGACCGCGTCACCTCCATTCCGCAATTCGGCGTGGAAGCCAATGCCGACAAGATCGGCTTTACCGTGGCCGGCACCGCTGGCGCCGCCATTGCCGCCCATGCCGCGGTCAGCGCCATCAAGAGCACCATGCTGAAGAAGCAGGACCTGCAGCCGCTGGATGCCGCCGCCCCCGCGCAGAATAAAGACAAGAACGAGGAGAAAGTCTGATGTCCTACCAGACCCAAGGTTTTACCCTGGACAATAGCGGCCGCCGCGTGGTGGTGGACCCAGTCACCCGTATCGAAGGCCATCTGCGCTGCGAAGTGAACATCGACAGCAACAACATCATCACCAATGCCGTGTCCACCGGCACCATGTGGCGCGGCCTGGAAGTCATCCTCAAGGGCCGTGACCCGCGTGACGCCTGGGCCTTTGTCGAGCGCATCTGCGGCGTGTGCACCGGCACCCATGCGCTGACCTCGGTGCGTGCGGTGGAAGACGCGCTGAAGATCAAGATTCCCGAAAACGCCAACCTGATCCGCAACATCATGCAGGCGGCGCTGTATGTGCACGACCACCTGGTGCACTTCTACCATCTGCATGCGCTGGACTGGGTGGACGTGGTGTCCGCCCTCAAGGCCGACCCGAAAAAAACCAGCGAGCTGGCCCAGAGCATTTCCGACTGGCCGCTGTCCAGCCCCGGTTATTTCCGTGACCTGCAATCGCGGCTGAAACGCTTTGTCGAATCCGGCCAGCTGGGCCCCTTCCGCAATGGCTACTGGGGCCACCCGGCGATGAAACTGCCGCCGGAAGCCAACCTGATGGCGGTGGCCCACTATCTGGAAGCGCTAGACTTCCAGAAGGAAATCGTCAAGATCCATACCATTTTTGGCGGCAAGAACCCCCACCCCAACTGGCTGGTGGGCGGCATGCCCTGCGCCATCAATATCGACGATGTGGGCGCAGTCGGTGCCATCAATATGGAACGGCTGAACCTGGTATCGCAGATCATCGACCGCACCATCACCTTCTGCGAGCAGGTATACATTCCGGACGTCATCGCCATCGGCGGTTTCTACAAGGACTGGGCCTCCATCGGTGGCGGCCTGTCCAGCCAGAGCGTGATGTCCTACGGCGACTTCCCCGACCATGCCAACGACTACAGCGAAAGCAGCCTGCTGCTGCCGCGTGGTGCCATCATCAACGGCAAGTTCAACGAAATCCACCCGATCGACCTGTACGCCCCGGATGAAATCCAGGAATTCGTCACCCACAGCTGGTACAGCTATGGCGACGACAGCAAGGGCCTGCATCCCTTCGATGGCATCACCGCGCCCAAATTCGAGCTGGGTGCCAATCACAAGGGAACGAAAACCCGCATCGAGCAGCTGGACGAATCGGCCAAGTATTCCTGGATCAAATCGCCGCGCTGGAAGGGCCACGCCATGGAAGTGGGCCCGCTGGCGCGCTACCTGATTGGCTACCACCAGAACAAGCCGGAGTTCAAGGAACCGGTGGACAAGCTGCTGCATGCGCTGGGCGCACCCAAGGAAGCCTTGTTCTCCACCCTGGGTCGTACTGCCGCCCGTGCGCTGGAGTCGTCCTGGGCTGCCAACAAGATGCGCTACTTCTTCGACCGTCTCATCAGCAACATCAAGAACGGCGACACGGCGACTGCCAATGTGGAGAAGTGGGACCCGGCCAGCTGGCCGGCCGCCGCCAAGGGCGTGGGCTTTACCGAGGCCCCGCGCGGCGCGCTGGGCCACTGGCTGAAAATCGCCGACACCCGCATCGACAGCTACCAGTGCGTGGTACCCACCACCTGGAATGCCGGCCCGCGCGACGCCAAGGGCCAGATCGGCGCTTACGAAGCCTCGCTGATGGGTACCAAGATGGCGGTGCCGGATCAGCCGCTGGAAATCCTGCGCACCCTGCACAGCTTCGACCCCTGCCTGGCCTGCTCCACCCATGTCATCGGCGAGGACGGCGGCGAGCTGGTAAGCGTGAAAGTACGTTGAGTTCGTCGCCACGCCGGCCCGCCCACTCCCCCGGAACGGCTGGCAAGGCGACGATTGACCAGTCCGCATGGCCTCGCTCCCCCCGCAGGCCATACGGGCGAACTTCCTGATCGACCACCACGCTGGCCGGGGTGCGCATCACTTCCGGGATGTCCGGCAGCGTGGTGGTTCGGCGGGAAAACAGGAGATTCGGCATGAAAAGCTACGGCTTCGACGGCAACGCCCCGCAGGGCCTGGGCCGCAAGGTCACATCCGTCTATGTGTATGAAGCGCCGGTGCGCCTGTGGCACTGGGTGACGGTGCTGTGCATCATCACCCTGTCCGTAACCGGCTACCTGATCGGCAAGCCCCTGCCTTCAGTACCCGGTGAGGCCACCTTCAACTTCGTCATGGGCTATATCCGCTTTGCCCATTTCACCGCCGGCTACATTCTGGCCATCGGCCTGATCGGCCGGCTGTACTGGGCACTGGTGGGCAATCACCATGCGCGCGAGATCATTCTGGTGCCGGTGTGGGACAAAGCCTGGTGGAAGGAATTTTTCTTTGAAGTGCGCTGGTATCTGTTTATCGAGCGCTACCCGAAGAAATACATCGGCCACAACCCGGTAGGCCAGATCGCCATGGCCACCTTCCTGTGGGTGGCGGTATTCATGTGCTTCTCCGGCTTTGCCCTGTACGGCGAGGGCCTGGGCACCAAGAGCTGGGCCTACCAGGCTTTTGGCTGGGTGATTTCCGCCTTTGGCGGCAATAGCCTCACCGTGCACAACTGGCACCGGCTGGGCATGTGGTCCATCATCCTGTTCGTGATGATCCACGTGTATGCCGCCATCCGCGAGGACATCATGTCCAAGCAGAGCATGGTATCCACCATGATCAGCGGTTTCCGCATGTTCAAGGATTAAGCAGAGGGAAAACGTCCGGGATGGTGTTACATCAGCTTGTCCCGGACGTTTTCATTGCCCTGACAGGATCGTGAGATTTGTCGAACTGCCGCCAGCACATACTGCCGGCAAACCAGCGCAGCCCAACACGCCATCCCAGCCCACCGCCATGACCATCCCGCTCGTCAGTGCCCGCACCCCGCTGCATCCCGGCCGTTTTCTGGACAGCCGCTTTCTGGCCCCGGCCGGACTGAGCCAGACCGAAGCAGCACGCCGGCTGGGCATTTCGCGGCGGCGGCTGAACGAGCTGATTGCCGGCAAGCGCGGCATCAGTCCGGATACTGCCATCCGGCTGGCCTGCTTGTTCGGGCAGGATGCGCAATTCTGGATGGCACTGCAAACCGCCTGGGACCTGGCCCAGGCCCGCCGCCAGCTGCGGCAAGCACGTCGCATTTAAGCCTTGCTTCACCAGCTGGAGCAACCTTGTACTGCGTTGCCATCCACGACCCGCGCTCCGTACACCATGACCCGCCTTGCCACCGCCCGCCTTACCCCCATGTTCCTTGCCTTCCCAGGCGCTGCACTAGATAATCCCCTCCGTGCTGTTCAATAGCGGCACCGGGATTGGCGTCCCGAGCTTCCCGGACTGCTACGCGCTTGCGTACCAGTCCGCACACCATTGCTTTGCCTTTTTTATGGCGGGCCATGGTGGGAGCCTCTCACGAGGCGCCGGGAAGGAAGCCGGTAACGCCAATCCCGCCATGCGCCTGCCACCCGCGATTGGCGTCGTAGGGAGCAGATTCCAGCAGCTTTCTGGAGCCTTCTGATGCGTATCTTCCTATCCTATATTGCACTGTTTACCGCCTTAGGCAGGTCTTCCACGACCCCGTCGTTGCTCTATATACCATCTCAGGAGCAACACCCATGACACACCAAACCACCACACCCGTCCTCCCCCTGATGCGCCAACACATCGTGCTGCTGCAAGCCATGCTTCAGCAGGACAGCTTTGCCGCGCTGCGCAGCCCGGTGCAGGAGTTGGCACGCAGTTTTGATCAGCTGGAATCCGCATTGCGGGAGCAGGCCCAAACGCTGGAGGCAGTACTGGCCTTGCTGGCCTTGCACCCGTCTGATGCCTATCGCAATCACCTGATGCAGGGCTTGCTGGGTTTGCAGCAGCAACAGCAGCAATTGCTGGCTTAAAACCGCGTAGTCCTACCATGTGGAAGCAGCCCGGCATTGTGAATGGCCGGGCTGTTAGCGCCCCAATAAACGCTGCCACCAGCTTTTGGCCGGTGGGCTGGGGGTAGTCGGCGCTTGTTCGTCGCTGTCATCCGGACGGGCGGGGTGGGTGCTGGGGCCATTGGGCCGCAGCAGGTCGCCGGGGTAGTGTTCCAGTCCCAGGCACTGACTGTCATCAAGGCCGAAGGCTTTGACCGCCGCTACGGCCTCTACGCACCAGCGGCCAAAGTAGGCCCCTCCTTCAAAATTGACATCGCCATAGGTGTACCAATACGGTCGTTCATACATGGCGGTAGCCGGCGCATTGCCGGGTTTGGCCGGGCGGTCCAGTTCGCGATACCAGTGGCGCACAAAGTCGGCCAGCAGCCGGGCTTGCTGTGCCGTTGGGGCGTCAATGGCCTTGAGCAGTCGCTGATAGGGTTTGGGGTGGCACAGCGTGTCGCCAATCTTGCGCCCTATCTGGCGGCTGGCAATGATGCGGTCCAGCAAGTGGTCTTCGCCTTCGTTGCCGATCAATACCAGCAGCCGTTGCCATTGCTGCTCTGGCAGGTCCAAAGTCAAAGCCAGCCCCACCAGCCAGAAGCAGACGATGTAATGGTCCAGATTCACCTTCCAGGCGTGCCGGGTGTATTGCTGTTGCGGGGTAAACACGTCTTTGCCCAAGCGCTCGGACTCTTCCCAGGCATCCAGCAAGGGCGGGAAGTATTGCGCCAGTTCCTTGATGTCATCGCCACGGGAGTAGCGACGAAGAATTTGATGCCAATTCTTTTTTACAATCTCAAATATAAACTGAGGACGATAATCAGGGTTGCCAGATGGAGCGGCACATATCTTTTCAAATTCTGAAATAGCCTCTGTACCGTACAGGACCCATTCATTCCAATAAGCGAGACTTCCCTTATTATCCCTAATCATTTTTTAACTCCCAACAGTTTGGAAGTTGCTTCAGGATTTGGAACCAACTTGCCATCCTTACCCATCACACCTACCGTCACTCGACCAAACGGATCCGTATGTACCAACCACTTCTCAATACGATTTGACTCTATCGATTTCAACACACTATCGGCCATTCGCTCATTATTCCCCACCGACTCCAATATCCGGTTGTAATTGGTATTCGCCCCACTCAGCCAGCTATCACTGCCTTGCAAGCCGCCCAGCGTCATGCCTTGTTTGGACGCACCAAACTTATATTCGATCACCACATAATCCACGCCCGGCTTGTTCACCTTGTACAGCCCGTCAATGCCGCTTTGTCCGATGCCGGGACTGCGGCCTATTTCTTGCGCGCCGGGAATCAGCTGCTGCACTTTCTGGCTGCCCAGCAAGTCGCCGACTACGCTTTTCTGGGCAGTGGTCAGTTGGCGGAAGTCGATCAGGGATTAGCTTTTTTGGGAAAATATTATTAGTACTTGTTTTTTAAATAGCAAGAAACTGAACTCTTAATCTACCACCAGACTCTTCTTCAATCTTGCTTGCAAGAGTTTCTCCTCTTTTATTATGCAATATAGCATCGGCTATATTTTTAAACCCGGAATCTGGCGGATATTCTTCACAAAAAGCATCCTGACAAACTTCATTCCATTCATTAATCTCTTTTTTCAATTCAAAAGACAAACCAAGATCCTCAATCTCAACATATCCTACATGATCGACATCGGGATAAAAAACTGGCGACGCACCATAAGTCACACCAAACCGAATTGTCTTCATTTTAATGACTTCCACTCACTTACAGGATTAGCTCTAACGATAAATCCATTAGAACCCACGCTAACCGATACATACTTACGCCATACCCACTGCCGATTACTGAATACTGATCTCTCAATCTTTCTATCACATAAATTTCTTTACATCATTCCAAGACAAAACGATACCAATAATCACAGCAGTCACCATTAACCCTATCTCTCGCCAAATCATCGGCAGCAAATCAGGAAAGTTCCATTGTGGCAAAAATACGCCAGAACCTAACCAATAAAATACCGGACCTAACAACCACGCAACTATAAGACCAATATTGCTCAACAAATAAAAAGAAGATGCATAGAGAATAAACTTCTTAAACATTTATCTTCCTCCATTTATTTTCGACTGACCCCAATCACCAGAGTATTCCTGTAACATACCGCCAATTCCTGTCCCAAAAATTTCCGGTGCTGGATTCTTTGGATTCCATCCCATGATGCCATATGGACCGACCGTCACCCAATCCGGCCTGTACCACGGATTAAGAATAGCATTTCCATTCTTAGTAATAACACTACCTCCAGCGTAACCGATAGTACTACCTAAAGCAGCACCTAACATACCTGACATTGGAGCTTCACCTTTTATAGAAGAACCAACATAAGAGGTAAGTGTATTAAACCCAACGGTACCGCTAAGTGTAGCTCCTGTAGTCCACCAACCAGCGGCACCACTCAATGCAACGCTGGACCAATCTATACTCTGTCCCGGTTGCGAATTGAAAACCTGATAACTATAATTTACACCTGCACCGAGTATTGCACTTATAGACTTTCCTACTGCCGTAGCTTCCGCAGCAACAGTTAAACCGCCCCCTGCCGGCAAAAATAATACAGCTTCAGGATTAAACTCTTTCAACGGCTCTGACGCAGCCAACCGTTTAAAGCTGAGATCTTCCAGTGCTTTCTTGGTATCGCATGCAGCTTTATTGGCTGGCCCACACTCGGCTTTGGCTTTTTTATACTTTTCATTCTCCTTTTCGGTGAATAGCCAATTATTCGTCACCTCATTAAATGCAGTCCCAGCACCTGCCGTACCTCCCACGACGCCACCAGCAGCAGTACTGGCCAACGTAACCAGGGTGTTGTAGAGCGCCGGGTTGTTTTCCTGGGTGATGCCGTTTTCGTTGAGCAGGCGGCTGGCTTCGACTGCGCTCAGGCTGCCGGTCAAGCTGCCTGCGGCACCGGCCGCGCCGCCGGTGAGGCCGCCGATGACGGTGTGCAGGCCAATGCGCAGTTTGCCTTGTTCGCCCCAGTCCTGATTGATTTGCTCGGCTTGGGCGAGCAGTTGCTGGGCCTGTTGCTCCTGGCCGTCGGCGTGGGCTTGTTTGGCTTGTTCGATCAGTGCATTGGCTTGTTTGATCTGGGTTTCGGCGTATTTCCCCACTGCACTGCTCGCCTGCTGCCCAAAGGTTTGGGTAATCAGCGTTTGTGCGTCGATTTCTCCTTGCACTTTGTCGGCGTCGAAGATGCGCTGGATGCCGCTTTGTGGGTCGCCGGTGCGGGCGGCGCTGTTGCCGGCGATGCCGCTGATGCCGCTGCGGGTGTCGCTGGATGCGCTGCCGCTGTCATTGCCAAAGCCGATGCCGGAGCCGGACCGGCTCCACATGCCTTGCAGGTTTTGGGCGGTGCCCATGTTGAGGCTGCTACTGCTGGCGTTGTAGTCGGCTTGGTTGTGCAGGTCGGTCATGGCGAGCTGGCCGCCCGTTTCAAACTGGTTGTTTTGTTGCTGGACGGCGGTTTCGGTGCTGCTGATGACGCCGCCGGTGAGGGTGGTGTCGCCGCCAACCTTGACCTGGAAGCCGCCATCGCCGGCCAGAATGCCGCTTTGTTCGCCTACGCTCAGGTAGTCGCTGTTGATTTTGCTTTGGCTGGCGCTGAGGCTGCCGCCCATCATGCCTGCACCGAAGGTGAGGCTGCCGCCCAGGCTGTGTTGTTTGCTGTCGTAGTGGTCTTGGTCTTGCAGGCTTTCGATGGCGAGCTTGCCGCCGATATTGGCTTGTACGCTGGGGGCGGCCACCACGGCGCCTTTGAGGGTGGTGTCGCCGCCGCTGCTGAGGCTGATGTTGTCGCCGGCGTTGAGGTGGGTATTGTTGTAGCGGGTGCTGTCGCCGTCGGCATGGCCGCGGTTTTTGCTGGCGCTGGCGCTGAATAGCAGCCCGTCGCTGCCGAAGCTGATACCCAGGCTGCCGCTGCGGCCGCTGTTGCTGCTGTGTTGTTGGTCGCTGTCCTGGCTGGCTTGCAGCTGGATGCGGTTGTCGGTGTTGAGGGTGATGGCCTTGGCGGCGGCCAGGTCGCTGCCTTGAATCAGGATGTTGCTGTCCTGGCCTGCGCCGCTGGCGTCCAGGCTGAGGTTGCCGGCGGCTTGGACGCGGCTGGCGGCACTGGTGTCGGACGATGATTCTCTGTGTGATTTATTGCTGCTACTGCCCACCGAGAGGCTGACGTTGATGCCACCGGCTTTGTCGGCGGCGTTGGCGTCGCGGGTGACGGGTTTGCCGTCGGGGCCGATCTCGCGGGTGAGGATTTGATTGTCCTTGCCGTTGCTGGTGCTGCCCTGGCCGTCCTGGATGGCGGTGTAGGCGGCGTAGCCGGACAGGCCGCTGCTGGCGGCGGCCAGCGCCTTCATCCAGGAATCGCTGGTCTTGCTGGCGGCCTTGGCCATTTGGTCGGCGGTCTGGATGGCGTTGAGGACGGGGCTGGAGAGGGCCAGGGTGAGGCCGCTTTGCTTGAACCAGCTGTAGCTGACGTTGTGTGTGGTTTCGCGTGCTTCGGTGATGGCGATGTCTTTGGCCTGGATGGTGATGTCGCCGCCGCCATTCACGCCGGTGGCCAGTACATTGCTGCCGGTTTGGGTGTAGTGCTGCCCGGCGCTGAGGGTGACATTGCCGCTGAGTGCGCCGACGGTGCTACCAACGGCCTGGGTGGTGCGGGTGCTGTCGTCCTGGCCTTGGGCGCGGCTGCCGATGGTGATGCCAAAGCCGCCGCTGCCCATCAGGCCGGATTTTTTTTCAGTGTGCTGGCTGGCATAGCGGTCGGTGTTGTTGGCGGCTTGCAGGCTGAGGTTGCCACCGGCTTGCAGTTGGCTACCCTGGTCGCTGACCACTTGACTGCCAATCAGGCTGAGGTCGCCACCAGCGATGGCGCTGACGGTGTGGCCGCTGACGCTGCTGCCCTTGGCCCAGGTCTGTTCGCCCTGGTAGCTGTCGTCGCTGCTGCGGCTGCTGAGCAGGCCTTTTTTGCTGCTGTGGCTTTGCCATTGCAGTTGCTGGGTTTGCTGGCCGCTGGCCAGGGTGAGGTCTTGTCCGGCTTGTAGCTGGACCTGGCCTTGGGCGCTGTCGATGGTGGCGGCGCTGGCGGCAAGGTTACGGCCTGCCAGCAAGGCTAGGTCGCCCTGGGTGTTAAGGCGGCTGCCGGTTTGGTCGGTACTGCCTTGGGCGGACCAGTTGTTCTGGTTGAAGGTCATGCGGCGTTGCTGGGCGGTGTCGACGGTGCCGAGCGTGAGGTCTTGCCCGGCTTGCAGCACGGTGCCGCCGCTGGATTGGTTGATGAGCTGGCTGCCGCTGAGGGTGAGATTGCGGCCTGCCGCCAGCAGCATGGGGCCGGTGCCCTGCCCCAGGTACAGCCCGGCCATGCGGTCGAGTGCGGTTTGTTGCAGGGTGTTGCCACCGCTGCCCTGTTGCTGGCTATAGGTGGTGCTGGTGCTGCTCAGGTCGCGCCCGGCGCTCAGGCTGAGGCTGTTGTCGGCCTGGATGCTGCCACCCTGATTGTTGAGGTCGGTGTTGGCGTGGGCGGCCACACTGCCGCCCTGCAGGCGACCGGCCAGGTTGTTGATGGTGTCAGCATTGATGGTAAGCAGTTGTCGCCCGGCCACACTGCCCTGGTTGCTGAGGTCGCCATTCAGTTGCAGTTGCAGCCGGTCTGCCGCCAGGATGGCACCGCCAGGGGCCAGGTCGCCTTGCTGTAGCTTGACGTAGACCTGCGGCACCAGTACTTGCTGGCTGCGGCCATCCGGCAGGGTAACGGTTTGGCTGACCAGCCAGACGATGTCGCTGGTGAGCTGGGCCATTTGCGCAGCGGTGAGCGCCACGCCGGGCACCAGCTGCTGGCTGGCGGCAAAGGTTTTACCCTTGTCCATCAGCGCGCGGAACTGGGCGGTGTCGTCGGCGTAGCCCGCCAGTCGGCTCTGGCCGGTGAGCTGGTTGATTTGTTGCTGGATGAGCTGCTGCTCGACGTAGCCATCGCCCAGGCGCTTGAGGGTGGTGTTGGGGTCGGGTGACAGTCCGGCCAGCAGGTAGTCGCTGCCCAGCCAGGCCTGCCGGTTGGTGAGGCTGGGGTCGGTTTCCAGCAACGGTGCCGGCCCATCCGGCTGAATGCGATACAGGCTGCTGCGCGGCAATTGCACGCTGGGCGGGCGGGTGAGCACGCTGCCGGGAATGCCATTGCTGCCGGGTTGCAGTTGTACCGTGCCATTGCTGGTTTGGCTGAGCCGGGCGACTTCGCTACCGGGAACCGGCGGGGCAATGGGACTGGGGCCCGGTCGGCCCTGGTCCAGATTGGCGACGGTGTCGGCATTGATGATCAGGCTGGTCTTGCCCTGGATGCTGGCATCGACGCTGCCGATGGTTTCGCGGATGTCGGGTTGGGGGTTAGCAAAACTACCGCCCGCATAAGTGTGGCTGGTGACATCAAAATGGTGATTGCGGTACAGGGTGGCGGCGATATTGATGACCTGACTGCCTGTTCCACCGTCGATTTGAAGCTGGTCTGCGGCACTGATCTGGCCATACTGGTTGTCCAGCAGCTGGCCCGGCTGCAACAGCATATTGCCGCCAGCACGTATGGTGGGGGCGGCGCCCGTATCTGCAGTCAGTACATCGTCCATCGCGGTGTGGTGTGCGGTGCGGGAGCGTTCATTGCCTGACTCTGAAACCGGGTGTTGGCTGCGATTGACGATGGTGTGAACAGGGTCAGTCAACTGGTAGGGGGTAATCAATAGCACACAGTTGCTGCTGCAACTGCCGTATTGCGCGTCGTAATGGACTGCGTCGGTCTGGTAGGAGAAATACGGCGCACCACCGGTCCCGCCCGGCCCGTGCAGTAGCGCGAAGGGGTCGAAGCCGTCCGGGCTTTGATCCGGATTGATCACTCTATCCTGGCGGTAAGTGTAGTAAATGGTTTGGGTTTGCGGCTGATCGATGGAGATGCGCCAGCGCTCGCCTGTCATGCCCCAGCCACGGCCATTGGCAAAGAAGAAGGTACTGGTTTGCGGGCTGAGTTTGACCACCGCACGACCCAGCACCTTGCCATCCGGGGTGATGATCTGCTCGTTGCTGATGATGTCAGCCGGGTCGACAAAGTAGATTTGCGAGGCGCGGTAATTGGCGGAGTTACGCAGGTTGCCGCCGTTGTGGCCATTCCCCTGCCAGCTGGCCAGGTTCATGGTAACGGTTTCGTCAATGCTGCTTTGCTGGGTAATGCCCACCCGCAGGCGCTGGTTGCGTACCGTGTCGGCGCTGATCTGCATATTGCCCGCAGCGTCGATGCTGGCAGACTGGTTGTCCACCAGGCTGGCCGGGCGGCTGATATGGCCGCTGCGGTCAAAGCCGCCACCTATCACCATGTCACCCAGGCTGATCAGCTGGGCGTTTTCGCCATTGCGCAGTTGGTCGGTGGCGATGCCCAGCTGTTGCCGGGCGGCGATGACCGGTGCTTGCCCTGCCAGCGGGGCGTTGTCCAGCTGCGGGGCGGCCAGCAACAGGCGGTCGGCATAGATGCGCCCGTTGCCGCGATTGCTGATGATTTCACCGGCTTGCAGGCTGGCATCTCCGGCGTCGATCAGGCCCTGGTTGTCCAGGGTGGTAGTGGCTTGCAGGTTAAGCGTGCTGGCGGTGATGTCGGCCTGGCTGGTATTGCTGATGCTGTCCGCTTGTATGCTGGCGCTGCCACCGGCGCGCAGGCTGGACTGGTTATCCAGCTTGCCAGCAGTGCTGAGCGCGAGGTTTCTCCCGGCCTGGATGGCGGCTTGTACGGTGAGGTCTTGCTGGCTATTGAGCGTAAGGTCCTGTCCGGCAACAAACTGGCCTGTACTGTCCAGCTGCCTGGCCTGGATGGCCAGATTGCCGTTGGCGCTGGTTTGTCCGCCCTGTTGTTGCAGCGTGTCCGCGTGCAGTGCGGCATCGCCCAGACTGAGCAATTCGCCCTGGTTGCGCAGGGATTGCGTAATGGCCAGGGTCAGGCTGGATTTGGTGGCCATCAGCCCGGCTTGGTTGTCCAGCGTATTGCTGTGCAGGGTAAGGGTATCGCCCACAATCAAGCCGCCTTGATTGCGCAGGGTGCTGCTGTTGATGTCCAGCATGGACGCCTGAATGCGCCCGTCTTGCAGGTTGAACAGGTCGCCGCTGTTCAGGGCCAGCTTGCCACTGGAGAGCACGCCCCGTGCGTCGCCGCTGTTGCCATTCCACAGCGCTTGCCCGCCGGTATCCAGTTGCAGGCTTTGGCTGGCAGCCAGCAGGCCACCCGTATTGTTCACCATGCCACTGTTGGCGCGGATGTCGCGGGCAAAGATACCGCCCTGGCGATTGTCAATGTCGCCGCCATTGAACAGCAGCCCGGCGGCTTCCAGCCAGCCGGTGCGGTTGTCCAGCTGCCCGGCCATCAGGCTGAGTTGGCCTCCGGCGGCGAGCTTGCCCTGCTGGTTATTCAGGGTGGCGGTGTGCAGGGTCAGGTCGTGCTTGGCCACCAGGGTGCCGCCCTGATTGTGGATGACCCCGGTGTCGATGAGTGCCTGATCGACATACAACTGGCCTTGACGGTTATCCAGCAAGGGGCCGAACAATTGCAGCGTACGCAGCTGCATGCTGCCTTGGTTCTGCAAGCCTTGTTGCAGGCTCAGGTCGATACCGCCATTGGCCAGCAGGCTGCCGCTGTTATCCAGCAGGCCTGCCACGTGAAGGGTGCCGTCGGGCAATGTCTGCGCTGGCGCGGGCTGGCTGTAAACCGGGGCATCCCCGCCTGGTGCTGGCGTGCTGTCTGCCACCGGGGGGCTGCCACTGCCATCATCCGGCTCAACCGGGGTAGCTGGTGATTCAGGTGATGTACTGGCTTTGGGCGGCAGGCCTACCACCCCGCTGCTATGCAAGTTATCGGCCTGCACCCTTAAGCCTTGCTGGCCGGTCTGGCTGAGTTGGCCCGCGTTATCCAGGCTGGCGGCATCGATCTGCAAGCGCTGGCCGCTGATGTTACCGCTGGCGCTGTTGCGGATGTCGCTGGCGTTCAGCACCAATTCGCGCCCGGCATTGATCAGCCCGCTATTGCTGACTGGCCCGCTGGCAATGTGCAGGTTCTGGCTGGCAGACAGGGTACCGTCATTGTCCAGCTGCTGGCTTTGCAGTTGCAGGCTGCCCCCCTGCTGCGCCAGCATGCGTCCGGTGTTTTCCAGGCGACCGTCCAGCTGCAGCTGCAAATCGCCCTGGCTGGCGATCAACTCGCCCGCATTGCGCGCGCCCAGGCCGTGTTCGGTAGCCAGCAGGGTGATTTTGCCAGCGTACATGCCGCCCACGGCGGCCACATCCAGGCTGTAAGCGGGCGTGGCACTGCCGGGTACGGGCGCGGTAGTGGCCACCACCTTGCCACTGGCATCCAGCTGGTTCTGCCCGGCAGTCAGTTGCAGTTGCTGTGCCCACAGCCCGGCATTCAGTTGTACGGCGCGCGCCAGGATGGTGGTGTAGTCGCTGCCACTATCGTTCAGCCCTGCGCCTTCTATCTGCAACTGGCCGTTGCCGGTCTGAAAGCCTTGCACTACCCCGCGAACAAGCTGCGGCGTGGCCGTGGCAAAAGTGCTGCGGTTGGCATTGAGCACGGTGACGCCAGCAATGCGCAGACCGGAGGGGTTGGCAATGATCAGGTCAGCACGGGCACCGGCAATTTCCATGGTGCCGCTCAGGCGCGAGGGGTTGGCGCTGTTGATCTGGTTGACGATGACTTTGGCGCTGCCGCCTGCCAGCCACGGATTGCCTGCCACCCAGCCGGCGCTTTGGGTTTGGCTGGCAGTACGGCCGTTATTGAAGATGGTAACGGGTGTGGTGGTGTCAAACTGGCGGTACTGGTTCATCGACACCCCACCAGCTGTCGGGGTCTGGATATTGATTTGTACCGCACCGCTGGCGGTATTGAGGATGGTGGGACGCTGCCCGGCAGGCGCGGCAGGATCGGCCAGAATTTGCGCCACTGCCGCAGCGGACAGGCTTGACAGCATGACAGCCAGCGGCAATGGCCGCCAGACACAATACAGCAGTGACTGGCCAGCAGCTGGCGGGCCACTGGCTGAGCGCTGATGCGTACAAGCCAGTTCTGCCACCGGCATCAATAGATTACGCAGCGGGTTGAAGACCAGACGGTAACAATGACGGTTCATGCTTTACGCTCCGGTGACGGGAGTCAAAAACGATAGGCCAGCGAAAAACCGCCGGTGCTACTGGGGGTACGAAAATGGGTGGGGTATTGCATGGGCTTGCTGATAAACACTTCGTAGTCGAAGCCAAACAGCTGGCCGCGGCTGCCCAGGGTGGCACCAGCAAGGCGACGTCCCGGTAGCATCACCGCCGACTGCCCGCCGACTTCGCCATGGTCGTAAGCCAGGTAGATTTCGCGGCCCTGGTGCTGCCAGCCGAGTTCATTGCGTACCAGCCAGCCACGATCGGCACTAAGCTGGTTGTCGCCATTAAAGCCGCGCACGGTGCTGCGGCTGCCAATGGCAAAACGATCCAGCGGAATCAAGGGGGTCTGGTTGTATTGGCCACGCCAGACCGAGCTGAACTGCCAGGCTTGGCCCAGGGCGCGCAAGGGCAACACCAGCTGTGCCTCGGCACGCCATAGCTGCAAGCGGGCGCTGCCCTCGTTGAAGGCCTCTTCCGGCGCCGCTTGAGCACGGCGGGCACCAGTACCCCGCCGGTAATTCAGGCTGGCGCTCAAAGCCCCCTCTCCCAAACGGGTTTCGTGGGAAACGCCCAGCTCCCAGCCCGCCATGCGGCGGCGTTGCACGTCGATTTCGGCATCATTGATGAAGCTGCTGGCCTTGCGCTGCCACAGTTGCAGGCTGAAACCGGTTTTGCTGTCGGCATTGCGCAGCAGCAGGCGCGATAGCGTCAGGGCGGCGTTTTCGTTCTTGCCGTGATAGAGGTAGTTTTCGTAGGCTCCGGCCACCGACTGGCGATACCGGCCATCATTCAGTGTCAAACCGAGCAGCCAATAGCCCAGTGGCAGGCTGTAGCCGACGGTATTGTTCTCTGACCCCCGCTCGCCCCCTTGGCCACCGCCCAGCGCCTGGCTACGGGACAGATTGAGCAGGTCATTGAGGGTCAACAGATGGTCCACCGCCAGCGTGGCGCTGCCTTGCAGCACCCCGGTAGCCTGGTTGCCACCATCATCCAGCTGCAATAACAGCCGGTATGGCCGGTGTTGCTGCCATTTCAGCAGTACGTCGCTGCTATTGGGCGGCGCATCGGCCGTGCTGGTCGGGGCAATCTGGAAATCAGCCTGCACCGATGGCAGGCGTTGCAGGTTTTCCAGGCCTTGTTCGATATCGCGCAGATTGAGCACATCCCCCGGTCGACTTGGCAGGGCATTCCATAGCCGCAGCCCCGGCGTACTGTCAGCGGTGGGTTTTATCTGATGAATGAAACCCGGTAGCAGGGTGAATTGCAGCTGGCCGCCACTCAGGTTTTGCGGGCTTACCAACACCCGACTGGTCACAAAACCGGCAGTCAGCAGCGCATTCTGCATGCGCCGTTGCAGCAGGCTGATACCCTGGCTGCCCAGACAGCGACCACTGGCACTGTCTGGCAAGGCGGCAGCATCTAGCAGCCACTGGAAATGCGCGGACTGTTCGCCCACAAGCTTGATGTGGCTGATCAGAAAGCACGGTTCTTCATGACTTGGCAGGGTTGCTGCAGCGTGCTGTTCGACAGACGCTTTACCATCCACAGCGCTTGGCAAAGAAGCGGTATCCAGCGGAGAGCTGGCCCATGCCCTGGTCATCTGGCACAGGCACAGCGCAAGCAAGCGGTAACAAGAAGGCAAATGGGACACGCGGCATCAGTTTTTTGTCATTGGGTACTCATTGTCAAAAGTCGTACAGCATGACACCATCAGCCACTTCCCGAATCAGCCAGGCCCATTTCCGGGAATACACCCATCCATCACACCTGCCTGACCACAACCGGTTAGATGGTTTGCACTTTTACTTTCCATTTGCCAGGGCAATGTCCTTGTATTGCGTATGGAATAAGCGGCAAACCCCTGATCCGGCACATATTCCCGGCAAGTCCGGCACTGGCACGAAACTTGATCTGTAACCCACTCCGTTACAGGCCATCACAGCATGCATACCGACAACATCATCATCATGGGGCTGGGCAATCTGCTCTGGGCCGACGAAGGCTTTGGCGTCCGTGCAGCCGAGCAGCTGTATGCCCGCTATCAGTTGCCGGCCAAGGTCGAGGTCGTGGACGGCGGCACCCAGGGGCTGCTGCTGCTGCCCTATGTCGAAGCCGCCGACCGGCTGATCCTGTTCGACGCCATCGATTTCGGGCTGGAACCGGGCACGCTCAAGGTGTATCGCGACGACGCGGTGCCGGCCTACCTCACCGCCAAGAAAATGAGCCTGCACCAGACCGGTTTTTCCGAGGTGCTGGCGCTGGCCGATCTCAAGGGCAATCTGCCGGCCAGCATCGTGCTGATCGGCGTGCAGCCGGTGCAGCTGGAAGACTATGGCGGCAGCCTGACCGAGCCGGTACGTGCCCGGCTGGAGCCGGCCATTGCGCTGGCGGTGGCGCAATTGCAGGAATGGGGGGTGCCGCTGGCGCCGCGGCTGGATGGCGAGCGGCTGAACCATGCCAGCCTCGACATGCAGCGCTATGAAAACGAGCGCCCGTCCGCCGAAGCCGCCTGCCGCATTGGCGACGACCGCGTACTGCAAGGAGAAGGCTGATGTGCCTGGGCATCCCCATGCAAGTGGAACGCTGCCATGG